>NZ_JBEZEH010000177.1:0-15644 GCF_040648775.1 Micromonospora sp. NPDC049089 | reverse complement strand
GGCAGTCGCCGAGCGCGCCGAGCGCGAGCAGGGAACGGACCAGCGGCAGCACCGCGCCACCCCGGGCGAGCTGCAACTCGGTGAGCCCCCGCCAGACCGCTGTCCGCTCGGTGGTGGGGCTGAGCGTCGCGACGGCCCGCCGGACGATCGGTGCGAGCCGGCCGTCCGCGCCGAGCAGCCCGGCCGCCCTGGTCGTGGCGATCAGTTCGTCCACTCCGGCCGGGTCCCGGCCCAGCAGCGCGCCGAGCATGCTCACCGGCAGCGCCCCGCCGGCCGCGACAGCGAGCAGCAGTCGCCGTACCCCGGCGGGCTGGACGTCCAGGTCCGGCCCGAATTCGAGGATGACGGAGCGGGGTGGGTCCACGATGCCGGTCCGAATCTCCGCGCCGGCCAGGCCGCGGGCCAGCCGTGCCACGTCCCGGGGTACGCCGGCAGTCTGCGTGTGGACGAAGTCGACCAGGTCGGCCGGGCGGCCCAGCTCGGGCGTGGTGGCGATATGGGCGGCGATCTGCTCCCGGGTGAACGGTGTGAGCAGCACGGCCTGCCCGTCGCGTCGCAGAGCGTCGACCAGCTCACTGAACGCCGCCGAACGGGGCCACGGGCGGTGGGCGACCACCAGCCGGTGTCGCCGGCCCGCGACCAGACGCAGCAGCGCTTCGATCCGTGCGTCGTCGAGCAGGTGCGCGTCGTCGACCAGCACCACCGTGTCGGGGTCGACCGACTCATCCGGCTCCGGGGCGGCCGTGCGGACGGCGATCCCGGCGCGCTGGTGAACGCGCTCCAATTCGGTGAGGAACGCGGTTTTTCCGTGACCGGCCGGGCCGGCGACGCCGACGGCGAGTGGGCCGCTCGGGTCCTGCGCGACCGTGTCCAGTAGCGCCTGCAACCCCCTGTCCAGGATCAACCCTGGTGCGGCGAGGTCATTCATGATCATCGGGGTCATCCTTCGCGTCCGCGGCCGCGGGCCAGCGCCAGGCGGGACGGCTTCGGCAGTTCCAGTGGGAGGACCCGGACCGGGGGCCGCGGTGGCGGATCGCCCGGAACGGTGTGATGAGCGCGGCGTGGTGCCGGGAGGGTGGCCCGCCCGGCGCCGCTGACCGGGGCCGGAACTCGGGCCGGCGCTGTCTGGCGAGGGCGTGGTGACACCACCTGGCAGGCGGCCATCGCCGCCCCGGTGGCGGCGGTCAACTGTGCGTCCGGCTCCACCTCGACGGGCACCGCGAGAGCCGCGCCGATCAGCTCGGTCACGAGCGGGACCCGGGTGGAGCCGCCGGCCAGCAGGACGCCGTCGAGCTGCGCCGGAGTCAGGTCGGCACTGCGCACGGCCCGGAGCAGGAGGTCGACGGTGGCCTGCACCGTCGGGCGGATCATGGCCTCGAACTGCGCCCGGGTCACCGGCACCCGCGCCGGGCCGCTCGGCAGGGTCAGCACCACGTCGGCCGTGAGGTCGACGGTCAGCACCCGCTTGACCCGGTCACACTCCGCGCGCAGCCCGCGCAGCGCGGCCTGGGCCCCGCGACGCCCGGTCGCGGCCAACTCCCGAGCCAGCACGGTACGGGCATGCTCGGCGAGCGCCTCGTCGAAGTCGGCGCCACCGATCGAGTCGAGACCCTGCGGGGTGCCGAACGTCTCGTACGTGCCGCGCGGGGTGCGGCGCACCAGAGCCGCCTCGAAACTGTTGCCCCCGAGGGCGTAGATGACGGCAGTGCTTCCCGCGAACCCCCGAGCGGCGTGGCTCTCGGCGACGGTGACCGTGCGGGGCAGCAACGTCACGTGCCGTAGACCGAGGTCCGACAGGGCCCGGTGCAGCACCTCCCGCCGGTAGGGGCGCCACCCTGCCGGGTGGCTGAGCACTATCGCCTCGGCGGCCCCGCCCTCCAGGGCGTGGACCCGCTCGACCACCCACGCCGCCAGTTCGGCGGTCAGCGTCTGCGGCGTGCACGGCTCGCCGCCAAGCAGCACCGGCACGTCGTCGCCGATCCGGTGGACGAAGTCCCGGGTGGTGCGGCTGCCGTCGTCGGTCACCGGCTCGCCGACGCGCAGCGAACCGTCCTCGACCAGGCACAGCACCGAAGGCATGAGGGGTGAGCCGGCGCTCAGCGGGACGGCTTCGGGACGGGTCCAGGTCGTGCCGCGTCGCCGTGCGACGGCGGCGGCCGTGTTGCTGCTTCCGATGTCTATCCCCAGGACGTACGGCATCGTCTCTGTCTCTCCCCGTGAGTCAGCCTGTCGGTGGCGATGGCGTCGGCTGCCCGACGACCCACCCCCGGCGAACCCCGCGGGCTCCTACGTTCGTACCAGAGATCAGTCCCTGGTCGGGACCCTAATCTCGACGGGACGGTTTCCCCCTGTCCCCCTAACGTACGAGGTGGCGCAGCCCCTAGTTCAACCGACCCGGATGCGGGCTCAGCCCCGATGCCCGGGGGTGAGCCCCGGCAATAGCGTCGTCACCGTCGACGTACGACACCCCGCCAATGCCACATCCGAGGAGAACCGGCACATGGACTCGCAGCAGACGCTCCACGACTTCGTGCTCGACCTACTGACGAACCCGGATGCGCGGTCGGCCTTCGACCTCGACCCCGAGGGTGCGTTGCGGGGCGCCGGGCTCACCGACATCACCGCTGCGGACGTGCAGGACGTCGTACCGCTGGTCGTCGACTACGCGCCGGGTGCCGGTCTCGCGCCGTTGGCCTCGCCGGTCGGGCAGCTCGGGCTGGACCCGCTGCTCACCGACACCACCGACGTGGTGGGTCAGTTGCAGAGCGTGGCGCAGCAGATCAGCGTCACCAGCTCGCCCAGTGGCGTGGACGTCAAGGCCGGCGTGCTCGGCGCCATCGCTGTCGACCCGTCGACCGCCGCCGCCGGGGTCACCGTGCTGCCGGGCATCGGTCTGGGTGTCGGCCCGTCCGGCCTCGACACCGACCTGGCCGGTGTCTCCGACGTGGCGCACACCCTCGACGCCGACGTGGTGCAGCCGGTGGACGCGATCGCTGACCCGGTGCTCGGGGACGTCACCGGCACCGTCGGCGACCCGAGCGGTCTGCTCGGCGTCACCGACTCGAACCTGATCGGCGGCGACCTGACCGGCGGTGTCCTCTCCGGCACCCACGGTCAGCTCGGCGGGGTCGTCAGCTCCCTCGGTGTCGACGACACCCTTGGCGGGCTGGGCCTCGGGCACGGCGACGGCATCGTCGGCGGGGTCCCGCCGCTCGACGTGTCGTCGACGGTGGGCGGCGTGACGCACCAGGTGGACAGCCTCCTCCCCGGTGTCACCGACACGGTCGGTGACGTGACCGGTGGGGTCACCGATGGTGTGCTCGGCGGCGACTCGCACGCCTCGTCCGATCACGGGCTGCTGGGTATCACCGGCGGTCTGCTCTGATCCGGAATCCCGGTCGGAGCGGAGGGCCGGATCGTCTCGGGCGATCCGGCCCTTCCCGGTTCCACATCCGGTCCCTCTTGATAATTGAGCCGAAATCCGCACACTTGGTGCGGTGATGGCCGGGATCTGGTTGGACGTGCTGGACGAAATCGCCCGCACGTGCAGTGCACACGGTCGCGGTGACCTACTTCAGACGGTGCGGCAGAAGCGCGCGCAACTGCTGGACCCGACGCTGCGTGTCCTGGTCATCGGCGAGCCGAACCAGGGCAAGAGTCAGCTGATCAACGCGATCATCAACGCTCCGGCCTGCCCGGTCGGCGACGGCCGGACGACAGTCCTGCCGACCGTGGTGCGGCACGCCGAGGCCCCCACCGCGGCGGTGGCGCAGGCGCCACCATCAGCCCCGGGGCACCCCATCGGCGCCGCCGACGCGATGGCCGTCGAGCGGACCCCGGTGGCGCTCAACCAGGTCGCGGCGGGCGTGGCCGGCCTGGTCGGTCGTCGGCCGGGCGGCGGCCCGGCGTACGTCGAGATCGGAGTGCCCCGTGCGCTGCTCGGTGCCGGGTTGGTGCTGGTGGACACTCCCGGCACCGACGAGGTCGCCGGCATCGGCGCCGCCGCTCCGGTCGCCGCGCCGGCCCGCGCGGACACCGTGCTGCTGGTCTCCGACTCCACTCGGGAGTTGTCGGTCGCCGAGCTGAACATGCTGCTGCACATCATGCGTTCGCATCCGAACGTGGTGGTGGTGCAGAGCAAGACCGATCTGGTGGCGGACTGGCGGACTGTCGCCGAGCGCAACCGGCAGCACCTGGCCGAGGCGGGGGTTCCGGCGACGCTGATCCCGGTTTCGGCGGCGCTGCGACTGCGCGCGGCCGCCGCCGACGACCGTGGGCTCAACGCCGAGTCGGGCTTCCCCGCGTTGATCGCCCGCCTGCAAGGTGACCTGGCCGGCAAGGCCGACCACCTGGCCCGGGCGGCGGTCCAGACGGTGGCCCGGACGGTGGTGGAGCAGTTGGCCGCGCCGCTGCGCGCCGAGTTGGCGACCCAGGAGGCCGAGGAGCAGTCCGGGCCGATCTCCCGTCTGCACGCGGCGCAGCGCGAGGTCGACGAGTTGCGCCGGTGCTCCACCCGGTGGCAGAACACGCTGACCGACGAGATCACCGACCTGCTCGCCGACCTTGAGTACGACCTGCGTGACCGGACCAGACAGATCCTGCGCGCGGTGGACGAGGCGTTCGACACCGCGGACCCGTTGGTCGCCTGGGACACCTTCCAGGACTGGCTGGAGCGGAGCCTGGTGGAGGCGGCGGAGGCGAACCACGAGTGGCTGATCCAGCGCTGTGACTGGATCGCCCGGCGGGTGGCCGCCAACTTCGACAGGTACGGCTACGACGTGCTGCCGCCCTGGTCGATGACGATGCCGGACGACATCGGCGAGCGACTGCCCGACCTGCAACGGCCGACGATCGACAGGTTCACCACCGGTCAGAAGCTGTTCACCGGCATGAAGGGCTCGTACGGCGGCATGCTGATGTTCGGTCTGGCGACCACCCTGGCCGGCATGCCGATGATCAATCCGGTTTCGGTCGGCATCGGGGCGCTCTTCGGCGGCAAGAGCATCCGTGACGAGAGCAAGCAGTTGCTCCGTCGGCGGCAGGCGACGGTCAAGACGGCCATCCAGCGGCATGTCGACGATTTCTTCGTCCGGATCATCCGAGACTGCCGCGACGCCGCCCGGCAGGTGCAGCGGATGCTGCGCGACCACTTCACGGGGCTGACCGAGGAGTTGCAGGAGGCCATCGTGCAGTCGTTCCGCAGCGCGAAGCAGGAGGCCGACACCGATGCCTCGGTGCGCGAGCAGCGGCAGCGCGAGATCCGGCTGAAGATGACCAGGTTGGCGGCGGTGTACGAGCAGGCTCAGCAGTTGACCGGCGCCCGTTCCGCCCCGCTGCTGTTGGAGCCGCAGGCATGACCGTGGGAGTGCGCCTGGACGAGGCGGCGTGGGGGTTGCTGCACCAGGCCATCGAGCTGTACCAGGACAATCCCCGGGCCGTCGCCGAGCTTCGGCAACAGGTGGCCCGGTTGGAGCAGCCGCTGCGGATCGCCATCGTCGGCCCGTGGCGATCGGGTAAGTCGACGGTGCTCAACGCGTTGATGGGTGAGGAGGTCGCGCCGGTCGAGCGGGCGGACGGGGCCTTCACCTGGTACGAGGACGGTGCCGCGCCGCGTGCCACCGCCTACCCGGTCGGGCAGCCACCGCAGGAGTTGGCGGTGGTGAAGTCGGCGACCGGGCTGCGGGTGGATCTGGGCTGGGGCGCGGGGGAGGTGCGGGACATCGTCGTGCGGTGGCCGACGCGGGCGCTGCGGCAGATCACGCTGATCGACACTCCGGCGGTCACCGGTGGCGCCGAGCAGGGCCGGGCACCGGTGTTGGAGCGGGTGTTGCGCGACTCGGACGCGGTGTTGTACCTGACCCGCGACGGTCGCGACAGCGACCTGCGGGTGCTGGAGTCCGCACGGGACAGCGCCGTCGGGCAGTCCGCTCCGGTCAACGTGATCGTGGTGCTGTCCCGCGCCGACGAGACCGGTGGCGGCCGGATCGACGGCCTGCTCACGGCCCGACAGCTCGCTCGCCGGCACTACCGCGACCCGAGGGTGAACGCGCTCAGCGTCAACGTCGTGGCGTGCAGCGGCATGATCGGCCTGGCCGGCCGGTTGCTCGGTGAATCCGATTTCGCCGCGCTCGCGACAGTGGCTCAGGTGCCCCGGGCGGAGCTGGACACCCACCTCATCTCCGCCGACCGCTTCCTCAGCGGCGAGCTGCCGGTACGGCTGGACACCGAGGTACGCGCCGCGCTGCTGGGCCGGTTTGGGATCTTCGGTGTCCGGCTGGCGGCCACGCTGGTGCGCAGCGGGTTCGACAGCCGGGTGAAGCTCTCCGCCGAGTTGATTCGGCGAAGTGGTCTCACCGAGCTGCGTGAGTCGCTGACGCGGTCCTTCATCGATCGCCGCGACGCCCTCAAGGCGCGGTCCGCGCTGGCCGCGGTGGAGGCGCTGCTGCGGGCCGAGCCGACTCGGGGCTCCGCCGAGCTGGTCGGCGCGGTGGAGCAGATCCTCGCCGGCGCGCACGAGTTCCGGGAGCTGCGCCTGCTGGTGGCGCTGCGGAACACCCGGCTGGGGTTCGACGCGGAGCTGGCCGCCGAGGCGCAACGGCTGGTCGGCGGCGACGGGGTGGGCCTTGCGGCTCGGCTCGGTGTCGAGCATGAGGCCGACGTGCGGCAACTCTGGGAGGTCGCCGCCGAGGCGCAGTGGCGGTGGCGGGACCGAGCGGAGGATCCTCTGCTCCCGCTGGCGCAGCGCCGTGGCGCTCAGGTCGTCGTCCGCAGTTGCGAGGGGATGATCGCCGAGCTGGCCGCGGGCGGGCGCTGAGCACCTGCCTGGTCGGCATCGGACGCGAGTGAGGGACGGCAGTGGAGGCCGTCCCTCACTCGTGTCGCGCCGGGATCAGCGCGGCTCGTACGTCTGACAGTCCGCGATGTCCTGACCCGGACCTACCCGGATGGACGGCGCGTGGCACTCCAGCTCGGCGTTGTGCTGACAGTCGGACCGCTTGCAGGCACCGACCTGGGCGATGACGCGGTCCAGCCCGCCCTTCGCCGAGGTGTCGATGAACGTGGCGCAGCTGGCGTTCTGCTGCCCGATGGTGATGGCGAACGCGTGGCAGCCGTCGTGGTTGTAGCCGCAGTCGGTGACTGTGCACTCGTGTACCCGCGGCATCTCCAGCATGTCGGTCATGGGGATCTCGCTTCCGTCGGTGGCACCGGGTCATCTCCATACCCGGCTCCGACCGGACAATTCCCTATCTTTTGGGGCGTTTTGTGTAGGACAGCCTTGCCTAACCGCCGATGACGGCAACTCAGGCGCAGGTGTCGGGACCGGAGCCCTCCGACTGTGGATCGTGCCCCGAAAACCGTTATTCGATCTCGCTTCACACAGTCGCCCCTGACCTGCGGAGATAACGCTCTCACGGATGCTGGGAGAGTGCTTGACGCGCCCGTGATCCGACCGCAACGATGCATTCACATGTCTCGTCCCACCACCGCCTGGCGTGATCGGCGCACGCCGTCCCCCCGCACCGCGAAAGGACCCCACTGTGCGCAGATCCCTGAGATCGTGGCTCGGCCTCGCGCTGAGCGCGATCCTCGTGGCGGGCGGCATCGTCGCCTCGCCACCCACTGCCAGTGCCGCACCGTTCACCGTGCTGGTCTTCAGCAAGACCGCCGGGTTCCGGCACGGATCCATCACCCCGGGCATCGCCGCGATCCAGCAACTCGGTGCGGCAAACGGCTTCACCGTCGAGGCCACCGAGGACGCCGCCCAGTTCACCGACGCCAACCTGGACCGGTTCGCCGCGGTGATCTGGCTCTCCACCACCGGTGACGTTCTCAACGCCGCCCAGCAGGCCGCGTTCGAGCGCTACATCACCGGCGGCGGTGGGTACGTCGGCGTGCACTCCGCCTCCGACACCGAGTACGACTGGCAGTGGTACGGGGGACTGGTCGGGGCGTACTTCGCCTCGCACCCGGCCGAGCAGAACGTCACGGTCAAGGTCGCCGACCAGGTGCACCCGTCCACAGCGGGGCTGCCGCAGCGGTGGAGCCGGTTCGACGAGTTGTACAACTACCGGACCAACCCCCGGGGCAACGCGCACGTGCTGGCCACCCTGGACGAGACCACCTACACCGGCGGCAGCATGGGTGCCGACCACCCGATCTCCTGGTGCCAGAACTACTCCGGCGGTCGAGCCTGGTACACCGGCCTGGGGCACACCGACGCGTCGTACACCGAGGCGAACTTCCGTCAGCACCTGCTCGGCGGCATCCGGACGGCCGCCGGCGCGGTCGACGCCGACTGTGGCCCCACCGTCACCAGCAGCTTCCAGCAGGTGGAGCTGGCCAAGGGCGCGGCCGAGACCGGCGAGCCGATGAGCCTCACCGTCCTGCCGGACCGGGGCGTGCTGCACACCTCCCGCAACGGCGTGATCCGGCACACCGACGCCGCCGGCAACACCAAGATCGCCGCCACCCTGCCGGTCTACACCGGCGACGAGGAGGGTTTGCAGGGCATCAAGGCCGACCCGAACTTCGCCACCAACCGCTGGGTGTACGCGTACTTCGCCCCACCACTGAGCACCCCTGGCGGTGGTGCGCCCGCCGAGGGCACGCCGGCCCAATTCGCCGTCTGGGAGGGTGTCAACCGGTTGGCCCGGTTCACTGTGAACGCGGACAACACCATCAACCTGGCGAGCGAGACGTTGATCCTCAACGTGCCGACCAGCCGGGGCATGTGCTGCCACGTCGGCGGCGACATGGACTTCGACGCGGCCGGCAACCTCTACCTGTCCACAGGTGACGACACCAACCCGTTCGACTCGGCCGGCTTCACCCCGATCGACGAGCGGGCGGGCCGTAACCCGGCGTTCGACGCGCAGCGCACCTCGGCGAACAGCAACGACCTGCGCGGCAAGGTCCTCCGGATCAAGCCGAGCGCGGCCGGCGGCTACACCATCCCGGCCGGCAACATGTTCGCCCCGGGCACCGCGCGGACCCGCCCGGAGGTCTACGCGATGGGCTTCCGCAACCCGTTCCGGATGAGCGTGGACAAGGCCACCGGCATCGTCTACCTCGGTGACTACGGCCCCGACGCGGGCACCGCCGACCCGAACCGGGGGCCGGCGGGCAACGTCGAGTTCGCCCGGATCGACAGGCCCGGCTTCTACGGCTGGCCGTACTGCACCGCCCGCAACGACGCCTACAACGACTACACCTTCCCGTCCGGGCCGTCCGGGGCGAAGTTCAACTGCGCCGGTGGGCCGGTGAACAACTCGCCAAACAACACCGGCATCACCCAGCTGCCGCCGGCCGTTCCGGCCTGGTTGCCGTACGGCGGCTCCGGCTCGCCGCCGGAGTTCACCGGCGGTGGCCTCTCGCCGATGGGCGGGCCGGTCTACCGGTACGACCGCAACAACACCTCGCCCGTGGCGTTCCCCGAGTACTACGACGGGACCTACTTCGCCGGTGAGTTCGGTCGCCGCTGGATCAAGAACATCAAGCTCGACGCGTCCGGCCAACCGCTGAAGATCAACCCGTTCCCGTGGACCGGCACCCAGGTCATGGACATGGAGTTCGGCCCGGATGGCGCGCTCTACGTGCTGGACTACGGCACCGGCTGGTTCAACGGCGACGCCAACTCGGCGCTCTACCGGATCGAGTACGCCCGCGAGGGCAGAGCACCCATCGCCAGGGCCTCGGCCACCCCGACCAGTGGCACCGCGCCGCTGACAGTGGCCTTCTCCTCGGCCGGCACCCTCGACCCGGACGGGGACCCGTTCACCTACGCCTGGGACTTCGACAACAACGGCACCACCGACTCGACCGCGGCGAACCCGAGCTTCACGTACACCACGAACGGAACCCGCAGCCCGACGCTGACGGTCCGGGACACCACCGGAAAGACGGCCACCGCGAGCGTGGTCGTCACTGTCGGCAACAGCGCCCCGGTGGTCACCGTCAACACCCCGTTGAACGGGCAGACCTTCACCTTCGGGGACGCCGTGCCGTTCTCCGTGACTGTCACCGACGCCCAGGACGGCGCGATCAACTGCGCCCGGGTGAAGGTGAACTACGTCCTCGGCCACGACTCGCACGGCCACCAGCTCGGTAGCGTGCAGGGCTGCACCGGGGTCATCCAGACCTCGAAGGACGGCGAGCACGACGCGGCGGCGAACATCTTCGGCATCATCGACGCCGAGTACACCGACCTGGGTGGAGGTGGCCAGCCGGCGCTGACCACGCACACCCAGGCTGTCCTGCAACCTCGGGTACGCCAGGCCGAGCACTTCGGTGACTCGTCCGGCATCCAGATCGTCGCCGGGGCGGCGGGCAACGGCGGCGCGGCGGTCGGTTATGTCGACAACAACGACTGGATCTCGTTTAGCCCGTACAACCTGACCGGCGTCCAGTCGTTCAGCGCCCGGGTCGGCGCACCGGCCGGTGGTGGCGGCACGCTGGAGTTGCGGGTCGACTCGCCCACCGGCCCGCTCGTCGGTTCGGCCACCGTCACCTCCACCGGCGGGTACGCCACCTTCGCCACGGTCACCGGCGCGGTCACCGCCCCGACCGGCACCCGGACCCTGTTCCTGGTCTTCAAGGGCACCGGCCCGTACTTCGACATCGACGAGTTCACCCTCTCCACCAGCCCCGGCGGTCCCGGACCTGACCCGGACCCGGACCCGGATCCCGAGCCGGGCGCCAACCTGGCCCGGGGCAAGCCGGCGCGCGCGTCCAGCTTCGAGGGCGCGTTCACCGCGGCGAACGCGTTCGACGGCGTGGCCGGGACCCGGTGGGGCAGCGCCTTCGGGGACCCACAGTGGATCGACGTTGACCTCGGCGCCACGTACGCCATCAACCGGGTCAAGCTGACCTGGGAGGCGGCGTACGGCAGTGGCTACCAGATCCAGACCTCGCCGGACGGGGTCAACTTCACCACGATCCGTACGGTGACCGGCGGTGACGGCGGGGTGGACGACCTGACCGGGCTCAGCGGCTCCGGCCGGTACATCCGGCTCCTCGGCACCACCCGGGGGACCGCCTGGGGCTACTCGCTGTTCGAGTTCGAGGTGTACGGCGGCGGCGGTGGAACCGGTCCGCCCGGCGGCAACCTGCTGCTGAACAAGCCGACGTCGACGTCCAGCAACGAGGGGGCCGACGTGTCCGGCGCCCAGGCGGTCGACGGCAGCCTCACCACCCGCTGGTCGAGCACGTTCTCCGACCCCCAGTGGATCCGCGTCGACCTCGGCAGCCCCACCGCGATCGGTCGGGTCAAGCTGAGCTGGGAGGCGGCGTACAGCAGCGCGTACCAGATCCAGACGTCGAACGACGGCACCACCTGGACCACGGTGAAGACGGTGACCGGGGCCGACGGCGGCGTGGACGAGCACACCGCCCTCGGCGCCAACGGCCGCTACCTGCGGATCCTTGGCACGGCCCGGGGCACCGGATATGGCCACTCGCTCTGGGAGTTGGAGGCCTACGCCAGCTGAACCACCACCGGTGATGTGGCCGGCACGGGGATCCGTGCCGGCCACGTCCGTTCACAGCCTTGCATATACCGCCTGTCGGTATATGCTCCCTGGTATGGCTGAGGCTCCACTGCGGGAACCGACGTTCCTGGTGCTCACCGCGCTGGCGGAGGCACCCATGCATGGGTACGCCGTCATCGAGGACGTACTGCGCATCTCCGACGGCCGGGTGCGCCTGCGCGCCGGCACCCTCTACGCCGTCCTCGACCGACTCCGCGTCGACGGCCTCATCGAGGTCGAGCGCGAGGAGGTCGTGCAGTCCCGACTGCGCCGCTACTACCGCCTCACCGCGTTGGGCGCGCGGCGGCTCAGCGAAGAGGCGGCCCGCCTGCGACACAACGCGGACGCCGCTCGGGTGCGGCTGCGCCGCGGCGGCCTACTGACCGACGGGGGTGCGGCGTGAGCGGCGACGAGCTGGAGCGCGGTTACCGGCGACTGCTGGCCGTCTATCCCTGGGAACACCGGCGGGTGTACGAGGACGAGATGCTGGCCGTGCTCCTCGCCGGTGCGCGACCGGGTCAGCGTCGACCTGACGCCGCCGACGTGCGGAATCTGGTCGGCGCCGGATTGCGGGCGCGGCTGCGGGTGGGCGCACGGGGGTTCACCGAGCCGAGCTGGGCCGACGCGGCGACGGTGACCGGCCTGCTGATCGGGGTCGTCCTGCTGGCCCTCGCCGCGAAGGGACTGCTCAACCAGCTCGTCCGTGCGCCAGGCCTACCGCCCGGGTTCGCGCCGAGCGGCCCGGATCCCGTCGACTGGCTGCGCGTCGCCGGCTGGGCGGGCGTCTGCGCCGCGGTGCTGATCGGGTGGCGTTGGCTCGCCGCCGGTCTGGCCTGGGCCGGCGTGCTCGGCTGGGGTGCGCTCGTCGCCCCGCAGACCGGTGACAACCCGACGTACGTGGTGGACATGCTGCCGCAGCTCGCCCTCGCCGTGGTGGGTGCCGCCGCGCTCACCGTGCCGGCGCCGCGTCGCCGGGCGATCGCGCTGCTGGGCGTACGCCGACTGCTGGCACTGGTGCTCGCCCCAACCGCGATGGTCGCGCTGTTGGTGGCGAACCGGGTGGGCAGTCCCACTTTCGACTTGTCTGCCGATGGGGCGTCCTACCAGGTCTTGTACAGCCTTGAGGCGAGCAGTGAACTGGTCATCTGGCTCTACGTCGCGGGCCTGGCGGCCGCCGCGTCGGCCATGGTGATCGTGGTGGTCACGCTCACCCCGGAGGTACGCCGACGGATCGTCGTCATGCTCCTGCCCGTGGCGGCCCTCGCCCTGGTGATCGACAATGCCCTGGCGGGGTGGGTCACCTCGACGATGAACATGGGGCACGCCATCCCCCTGGTGCCGGCGCAGTGGGCGATGCTGGTGCTGGTCGCGCCGGTGACCTTCCTGGCCGGGGCGCTGCTTGTGCGACGTCGAGAGGAGACCCTGCGCATGGTCGCCCTCGGCCGAAACGCGGACCGCGAGCAGAACGGCTAGTCGTCGGCGACGGACACCGGCTCCGAGCCGATGCAGCGCACCTTCAACTCGTACTCCCGATTCGCCCCCTGGAACGTGACCTCCACGTCGTCGTCCGGACCCCGGTCCACGTCGCGGACCCGGTAGCCCTGCGCGGGCGCCCAGGAGACGAGGCGTACGCCGCCGACGCCGCACTCGGCGACGGCAGTGCCGCCGTCCGTGGCGAACCCCCGGCGGGCCCCGGAGCTGGCGCTCGGCGCGGTGCCTGTCGTGCCCGGCGGGGCCGAGGCGGCGCCCGTCGTGCCCGGTCCGGCTGTGGGCACCGGCTCTGGTGAGGCGAGCGCCCGCTCGATGTCGGCCTCGCTGCGCACCCCACCCGGGGTGCCGGTGAGACTCTCGCCCACCAACCGGATCGCGCCCAGACCGATCACTGTGGCGATGGCGGCGGTCGCCACCCACCCGGTGGCGACGAGGATCGAACGACGGCCCATCCCCTGACTATCCCCGATCCGGCCTTGTCGTTCGCACATCCGAACGCTAAGGCGTGGTTAACGTACGCGGCGTCGACGGTTGCAGCGGTTAGCCTGCCAGCTGTGGCCCGCCTGTTGCTCATCGAGGACGACCTGACGATCCGTACCCCACTGATCCGGGCCCTGCGCGAACGCGGACACGCGGTCGCGGCGGCCTCGACCGCGATGGCCGGGCTCCGCGACGCGCTGGAGGACCGACCCGACCTCGTCGTGCTCGACCTGGGCCTGCCCGACCTGGACGGCCGCGAGCTGCTGCGGATGTTGCGCGCGGTCAGCGCGGTGCCGGTCATCGTGGCCACCGCGCGCGACGACGAGACCGAGATCGTCCGGGTGCTCGACGCGGGCGCCGACGACTACGTGGTCAAACCGTTCACAGCGGCGCAGCTCGACGCCCGCGTCCGGGCGGTGCTGCGGCGGGGCCCCTCCGGCACCGAAGGGCAGGTCCCGGCGCTGGTTGTCGGCGGGCTCCGCGTCGACCCCCGGGCGCGGCAGGTGACCCTGGACGGGGTCGCGGTCGAGCTGACGCCCCGTGAGTTCGATCTGCTGCACCACCTCGCCGGCCGACCGGGCCAGGTGGTCACCAAACGTGAGCTGCTCACGGAGGTGTGGCAGATCCCGTACGGCGGCGCCGACAAGACCGTCGACGTGCACCTGTCCTGGTTGCGTCGCAAGTTGGGGGAGAACGCCCAACAGCCTCGCTACCTGCACACGGTGCGTGGTGTCGGGGTGCGTCTGGAAGCCCCGGCGGCGCAACCGTGAGGGCGCGTCTCGCGCTGCTGGTCGCCGCGGTCAGCGTCCTCACCCTCATCGCGTTCCTGGTGCCGTTGGCGTTGCTGGTACGCACCGTCGCCGAGGACCGGGCCACCGTGCGGGCCACCGCCGACGCGCAGAGCCTGGTGCCGGTGGTCGGCACCGCCGACGCGGCGACCATCCGGCTCACCGTCGAGCAACTCGCCGCGGAGTCAGGTCGACCGGTGAGCGTCTTCCTGCCCGACGGCACGGTGCTCGGCGCCCAGACACCGCGTACGCCCGCGGTGGCCCTCGCCGCGCGCGGACAGAGCCTCACCGGTGAGTCGGCGGCCGGCCGGGAGGTGGTGATCGCCGTGCAGGGCCGGGCGGACGGCACCGGGGTGATCCGGATCGCGGTGCCGCAGCACGAGCTGACCGCCGGGGTCACCCGGGCCTGGCTGGTGCTGGCGCTGCTCGGCGTGATCCTCGTGCTGATCGGGCTGCTGGTCGCCGATCGGCTGGCGCGCACCCTGGTCCGGCCGATCAGCGACCTCTCGGCCGTCTCACACCGGCTGGCCAACGCCGAGCTGGACGCCCGCGTCACGCCGGCCGGCCCACCCGAACTGCGCGAGGTGGCCGGCGCGCTCAACCACCTCGCCACCCGGATCCAGGTGCTCCTGGTACAGGAGCGCGAACAGGTCGCCGACCTGTCCCACCAGCTGCGTACGCCACTGACCGCACTGCGGCTGGAGGCGGAGTCGTTGCGTGACCCGGACGACGCCGCCCGGATAACCGCCGCCGCGGACGGGCTCGAACGCGCGGTAACCGGGCTGATCCGGCAGGCCCGGTGGCGGCACGCACCGGCACAACCGGCCTCCTCGGACGCGGCGGCGATCGTCGCCGACCGGGTCGCGTTCTGGTCGGTGCTGGCCGAGGACACCGGCCGGGCCGTCACCCTCGACCTGACACCCGGCCCTCTCCCCGTCGGTGTGGCCGCCGACAACCTGACGGCGGCCGTGGACGCCCTGCTCGGCAACGTCTTCGCGCACACCCCCGACGGGACGCCGTTCGCCGTCCGGCTCGTCCGTGAGGCGGGCGAGGCGGGCGAGGTGGTCCTGACCGTCGCCGACGAGGGGCCGGGTATGCCCGCCGGGGCGATCCGGCGGGGCGCCAGCGCGGCCGGGTCCACCGGCCTCGGCCTGGACATCGCCCGGCGTGCCGCGCAGGCCGCCGGCGGCCGACTGGAGTTGCGGACCGGCCCGCACGGCGGCGCGCAGGTGCTGCTCCGGCTCGGACCGTCGACGTCGCCAGGGGACGCATAGGCCCGGCGGTGCCGGGTAGCTGCCAGTCATGGCGCGGTATACGAAACCCGAGCTCAGAGAGCAGATCAAGGAAGAGATCCAGGCCT
>NZ_JBEZEH010000176.1:0-15746 GCF_040648775.1 Micromonospora sp. NPDC049089 | reverse complement strand
GCCGACCCGGACCTGGCGCTGCGCCAACTGCACCGCATCGTGGAGGCCGAGGGCCGTACCACCGCAGGCGGCGCCAGCATCGTCGGGGGGCTCGCGCTGCGGGCCGGCCTGGCCGGGCCCACCGGCTGCGTCACCGAGCTTCCCGATCTGCGCGGCCCGGCCCTGCCGGCCTTCGCCGACCTGGTCTTCGGCGGACACGACCTGGCCACCACCCCGCTGTGCAAGCGCGCCGAGGCCCTCGCGGACGCCGGTGTCATCCCCTGGCGGTTGGTCGCCGCGCTCCGCGACGAACTGGGCGTGGTCGAGCAGGAGCTGCGCCCCGCACCGGTCGGCGACACCCAGGCCGAGCGGGCCGAGGCAGTGGTCCGCGACCTGACCAGCTTCCGCGACCGGCACGAGTTGGACCGGGTGGTGGTGGTCAACGTCTCCGCCACCGAGCCGGCCCCTCGACCGCACCCCGCGCACGCCGACCCGGCCGCGCTACGCGCCGCTCTCGACGGGCCGGACGAGGTGCTGCCGGTCAGCTCTCTCTACGCGTACGCCGCGGTGCTCGCCGGCTGCCCGTACGTCGACTTCACCCCGTCCACCGGGCTGCGGCTGCCGGCGCTGGCCGCGCTGGCCGAGGAGGCCCGACTGCCGTACGCCGGGCACGACGGCAAGACCGGGGAGACCCTGGTCAAGTCGGTGCTCGCGCCGATGTTCGCGATGCGCAACCTGGCAGTGGGCTCCTGGTCCGGGGTCAACCTGCTCGGCGGCGGCGACGGCGCCACCCTCGCCGACCCGGCCGCGAACGCGGCGAAGGTGCAGA
Organism: Micromonospora sp. NPDC049089; assembly: GCF_040648775.1. Taxonomy (NCBI): domain Bacteria; kingdom Bacillati; phylum Actinomycetota; class Actinomycetes; order Micromonosporales; family Micromonosporaceae; genus Micromonospora; species Micromonospora sp. NPDC049089. The sequence continues at coordinate 14,938 of NZ_JBEZEH010000176.1, read as the reverse complement.
GCAAGCAGCGGGTGCTCGGCGAGACGCTGGGCTACGTCCCGCAGGGCGGCACCCGCATCGAGTACGTCGAGGAGCTGGGCGACTTCAAGACCGCCTGGGATCTGATCACCTTCAGTGGATTCCTCGGCACCGGCATGCGGATGGAGTTCACCTGGCACGGTTGCGACTCGGCGCTGGCCGCGCCGCTGGTGCTCGACCTGGCCCGACTCACCGCCGCCGCGCACGCCGCCGGGCAGGTGGGGCCGCTGGCCGACCTGGGCTTCTTCTTCAAGGACCCGCTGGGCACGCCCACCCACTCGCTGGGCGAGCAGTGGGCCCGGCTGACCGCCTTCACCCGGCAACTGCACGACGGCGGGGACAGTGATCATGACAACGTTGGCTGATCTCGCCGAGCTGGTCCGGGCACCGGCCGCGCTCTCGGTGCCCGGTGACGTGATCGCCGGGGCCGCGGCGGCGGGCGCGCTGAGCCCGCGTACGCCCGCCCTGGCCGGCGCGTCGGTGCTGCTCTACTGGGCCGGCATGGCCGCCAACGACTGGTCCGACCGGGGTCTGGACGCCGAGGAACGGCCCGAGCGGCCGATCCCGAGCGGGCGGGTCACGCCGGCTGCCGCGGTCGGTCTCGCGGCGGGCCTCACGGCCGCCGGTGTGGGCCTGGCCGCCGCCGTGGGCGGTCGCCGCGCCGCCGCGCTCGCCGTCCCGCTGGCCGCCACCATCTGGGGGTACGACCTGCTGGCCAAGAACACCGCGGCCGGTCCGGCCGTGATGGCCGCCTGCCGAGGGCTGGACGTGCTGCTCGGCGCGTCCGGCGGTCGGATCACCCGGGCGTTGCCGGCGGCGGCCACCGTCGCCGCGCACACCTGGACGGTCACCGCGCTGTCCCGCCGGGAGGTCACCGGCGCCGACGCCACCCTGCCGATGCGCACCCTCGCCGGCACCGCGTTGGTCGCCACCAGTGCCGCGGTCGCCGTGCCAGGCGCCTTCCGCACCGCGAACCCCGCCGGGGCCACCGACCGGGCCGAGACCGTCGACGAGACCGGCGTGCGCGCGGGTCGCAGCCGGTCGGCCACGATCGCGGCGCTGCTGCCCGCGGTGCTGGCCGGGTGGTACGCCGCCCGGTACGGCGCGGCCCAGGCCGAGGTTGTCCGGGACCCGTCGGCCAAGCGGGTCCGGGCGGCCGTCGGCGCCGGGATCACCGGGTTGCCGGCCCTCCAGGGAGCGCTCACCGCACGGGGTGGAGCAGGTCTGCTCGGGGTGGCCGTCGCGGCGGCCGCGCCGCTGGGTCGACGACTGGCCCGGAAGGTCTCCCCGACATGAGCGTCCCCGAGCCACGGCCCGGTGCGCCGGTCACCGACGCCACCACGCTGCGCCTCGGGTACGGCACCAACGGGTTCGCCAACCACCGCCTCGACGACGCGCTCGCGGTCATCGCCGACCTCGGCTACGACGGGGTGGCGCTCACCCTGGACCATGACCACCTGGACCCGTTCGCGCCCGGGCTCACCCGCCGGGTCGCCGCTGTCAGTCGACGGTTGGAGTCGCTGGGCCTGGCGGTGGTCATCGAGACCGGAGCCCGCTACCTGCTCGACCCGTGGCAGAAGCACGCCCCGACGTTGCTGCACGACGACCCGACCCGGCGGATCGAGTTCCTCCGCCGGGCCGTGCGGATCGGCGCCGACCTGGGTGCGGAGGCGGTCTCGTTCTGGGCCGGTGTCCGACCCGAGTCGGTGTCACCGCAGTGCGCCTGGGACCGGCTGGTGGCCGGCTGCGCCACAGTGGTCGACGCGGCCGACACCGCGGACGTCACCCTCGGCTTCGAACCGGAGCCGGGCATGCTGGTGCAGGACATCGCCGACTGGCGTCGGCTGCACGCCGCACTGGACAACCCGGCCCGCTTCGGCATCACCCTCGACATCGGCCACTGTCGGTGCCTGGAGCCCTGGCCGGTGCCGCAGTGCGTCGCCGAGGTGGCCGACCACCTGGTCAACGTGCAGATCGACGACATGCGCCGAGGCGTGCACGAGCACCTGGAGTTCGGCGTCGGCGAGATCGACTTTCCGCCGGTGCTGGCCGCGCTGCGCGACGCCGGCTACCGCGGCCTGGTCGCCGTGGAGTTGCCCCGCGACTCGCACGCCGCACCCGCCGTGGCGGCCCGGTCGATCGAGTTCCTGCGTGCCGCCGCGGCCACCGATGACGACCCTGCCCGCACCCTTTGCTCTGCACCCGCCGAGGCGACGCCCGCCAAAGAGGCCCCGGTGCATATATAGGTGCAGAGCAAAGGGTGGCGAGGCACCGGGGAGCAGCACAAGGGGAGGAGACGGGATGACACCGGATTCACTACGGGCCGCGCTGGGAGGCGTACCCGATCCCGACTGGCTGGACACGGCGCTGCGCCGGGTCACCACCGAGCCCACCGCGATCACCAGGCTCTTTCCCGCCGTCGGCCGACGCTGCGGGCGGGCCGCGCTGCCCGAAGCCCCCGGCTGGACCGCCGACGACGCGGCCCGGGTGCTGCTGCTCACCAGCCTGCCCGGCGAGCACGCGGCGTACGCCGAGCGCCTCTACCAGCACGGTGACGCGGCCGAACGACGAGCGGTGCTGCGTGCCCTGCCGCTGCTGCCGATCGGCGCCGACGCGGTGCCGTTGCTGCACGACGCGATCCGGACCAACGACACCCGGTTGGTCGCCGCCGCGCTCGGCCCGTACGCCCGGCACCTCGACCAGGCCGCCTGGCGGCAGGCGGTGCTCAAGTGCGTGTTCAGCGGCGTCCCCCTGGCCGGGGTGGCCGACCTGGACTCCCGGGCCGACAGCGAGCTGACCGCCATGCTCGCCGCGCTGGCCGCGGAACGACACGCCGCCGGCCGTGACCTGCCCGCCGACGCCACCGACCTGCTCGACCGGCTCACCGCCGCACTGCCCCGGGAGGCGTGAATGCGCATCTTCGACCCCCACATCCACATGACCTCACGCACCACCGACGACTACGAACGGATGGCCGCCGCCGGGGTGCGCGCGGTGGTGGAGCCGGCGTTCTGGCTGGGTCAGCCGCGCACCAGCGCCGCCTCGTTCACCGACTACTTCGACTCGCTGATCGGCTGGGAGCCGTTCCGGGCCGGGCAGTTCGGGGTGCGGCACTTCGCCACCATCGCGCTGAACCCCAAGGAGGCCAACGACCCGCGCTGCCGGCCGGTCCTCGACCTGCTGCCCCGCTACCTGGACAAGGACGCGGTGGTGGCGGTCGGCGAGATCGGGTACGACTCGATGACGCCCGAGGAGGACGAGGCGTTCGCGGCGCAGCTCGCCCTCGCGGTGGCGTACGAACTACCGGCGCTGGTGCACACCCCGCACCGGGACAAGGCGCGCGGCTGCGAGCGGACCCTCGCCGTGGTCGCCGAGTCCGGCATCGACGCGGGTCGGGTGGTCGTCGACCACCTCAACGAGGTGACAGTGAAGCTGGTCCGCGACAGCGGCTGCTGGCTGGGTTTCTCCATCTACCCGGACACCAAGATGACGCCGCAGCGGATGGTGGAGTTGCTGCGGGAGTACGGCACGGAACGGATGCTGGTCAACTCGGCAGCCGACTGGGGGCGCTCCGATCCGCTGCTGACCCGAGCCACCGGCGAGGCGATGCTCGCGGCCGGCTTCAGCGACGACGACGTCGACAAGGTGCTGTGGCGAAACCCGGTGGAGTTCTACGGGCAGTCGGGGCGGCTCGACCTCAGCGACCTGGACGCCGCCGCCGCCGTGGACCCGCAGACCGGCAACTCGATCCTGCGCGGCGGCAGCTGATGCGGCTGCGACATGCCGGCGGCGAGACCGTCCACCTGGGCTACTGCACCAACGTGCACCCGGCCGAGGACCTCGCCGGGATCCTCGGTCAACTGGACACCTACGCGGTGCCGGTCCGCGAGGCGCTCGGCAGCGACCTGCTCGGGCTCGGCCTGTGGCTGGCCGCCCCGGTCGCCGCCGAGCTGGCCGCCGACCAGACGCTACGCCGCCGGTTGCGCACCGAGCTGGACGCGCGCGGCCTGGAGGTGGTCACCCTCAACGGCTTCCCGTACGCGGCCTTCCAGGCCCCGGTGGTCAAGCAGGACGTGTACCACCCGGACTGGACCACCGAGCAGCGCCTGACCTACACCCTCGACCTGGCCCGGGTCCTCGCCGACCTGCTGCCCGACGACGCCGCCCGGGGTTCGATCTCCACGCTGCCGCTGGCCTGGCGTCAACCGTGGGACACCGGCCGGGCCGACGCGGCCCGACGCCGCCTGGACCAGCTCGCCACCGGCCTGGCCGACGTGCAACGCGACACCGGCCGTGAGGTGCGTGTCGCCTTCGAGCCCGAGCCCGGCTGTGTGGTGGAGAGCACCGGTCAGGCGGCCGCGCTGCTGTCCGGGATGGACACCGACCGGCTGGGTGTCTGCGTGGACCTCGCCCACCTGGCCTGCGCCTGGGAAGAGCCGACCGAGGCGCTGCACCGACTGCGGGCGGCCGGACTGCCGGTGGTGAAGGTGCAGGTCTCGGCCGCTGTCGAGGCCGCCGACCCGGCCCGTGACGCCGAGGCGTTGCGCCGCTGGGTGGAGCCGCGCTTCCTGCACCAGACCCGGGGCACCGGTTGCGCCGGTCTGGCCGACCCGGCCGAGCCGACGTACGCGGCCGACGACCTGGACGAGGCATTGGAGCGGGCGCTGCCCGGGCCGTGGCGGGTGCATTACCACGTGCCGCTGCACGCCCCACCCGAGGAGCCGCTCGGCTCGACAGTGCCGGTGCTTCGTGCGGCCCTGAGAGCGCTCTTCGACGGCCCGACCGCCGGCTGTGACCACCTCGACGTCGAGACGTACACCTGGGGGGTGCTGCCGGCCGCACGACGGCCCGGCACCGACGCGGAGCTGGCCGCCGGCATCGCCGCGGAGCTGGCCTTCGCCCGGGACGAACTGGTCGGCCTCGGCCTGACCACAGACCGAACCGTGAGCATGGGAGTGACGCGATGAGCAGGCGACTGGTGGTCCTCGACGTGGTGGGGTTGACACCCCGACTACTGGCCCACATGCCTCGACTGCGCGGGGTGGCAGACGGCGGCTTCCGGGCCGAGCTGGGCACTGTGCTGCCCGCCGTGACCTGCTCGGTGCAGTCCACCTTCCTCACCGGCGAGCAGCCCAGCGGGCACGGGATCGTCGGCAACGGGTGGTATTTCCGGGAGCTGGGCGAGGTGCTGCTGTGGCGGCAGCACAACGCGCTGGTCGGCGGGGACAAGCTCTGGCAGGCCGCCCGTCGGGCCGAACCCGGCTACACGGTGGCCAACGTCTGCTGGTGGTACGCCATGGGCGCCGACGTCAACTGGACGGTGACGCCACGCCCGGTCTACTACGCCGACGGGCGCAAGGAACCGGACTGCTACACCGACCCGCCGGAGCTGCACGACGCGCTCACCGGGCGGCTGGGCACCTTCCCGCTCTTCACCTACTGGGGGCCGACCGCCGCCCTGCCGTCGTCGAAGTGGATCTGCCAGGCCGCCGAGCAGATCCTTGCCGACGTGTCACCCGACCTGACCCTGGTCTACGTCCCGCACCTGGACTACGACCTGCAACGCTTCGGTCCCTCGTCGGCCCAGGCCGCCGCGGCGGCAGCCGAGCTGGACGCGGTGCTCGGCCCGCTCCTGGACGCCGCCCGGGCCCGGGACGCCACAGTGGTGGTGCTGTCCGAGTACGGCATCACCGACGTTTCCCGGCCGGTGGACGTCAACCGGTTGCTGCGCGCGGAGGGCCTGTTGCGGGTGCACACCCAGGCGGGCATGGAGTACCTCGACCCGTGGACGTCGAAGGCGTTCGCTGTCGCCGACCACCAGATCGCGCACGTCTACGTCAAGGATCCGGCCGACGTGCCGGCGGTGGCGAAGCTCTGCGCCGGCCTGCCCGGGGTCGCCGAGGTGCTCGACGCCGAGGGCAAGGCCGCACACGGGCTCGACCACCCGCGCGCCGGTGAGCTGGTGCTGGTGGCCGAGCCGGACGCCTGGTTCACCTACTACTACTGGTTGGACGACGCCAACGCACCGGACTTCGCCCGACTCGTGGAGATCCACCGCAAGCCCGGTTACGACCCGGCGGAGCTGTTCTTCGACCCGGCGAACCCCGGTGCCGCGAAGGCTCGCGCCGGGGTCGCCCTGGCCCGCAAGAAGCTCGGCATGCGGTACCTGATGAGCGCTGTCGGCCTGGACGCCGGTGCGCAGGCGGTTCGCGGCTCGCACGGGCGGCTGCCGGCCGACCCGGCGGATGGCCCGGTGCTGCTCTGCTCGGACCCGACCGCGGCCCGGGACAAGATCGCGGCGACCGAGGTCAAGGCGCTGCTGCTGGAGCTCGCCGGATTAGGCGTTGACGGCGCGAGCGGCTCGGGGGAGCGGACATGACGGTCACCGTCGCGCCCACCGACGCCAGCGAACTGCGGGCACGCTTCGACGCGGAGCTGGCCGGGTTTCTCAGCCGACAGGGCCCGGACTGGCCGGACGGGGCGCCGCGGGGCGTGTTCACCGCGCTGCAACGGTTCGTGCTGGCCGGTGGCAAGCGGTTACGACCGCTCTTCTGCTACTGGGGTTGGCGCGGCGCGGGGGCTGCCGACGGCACCCCGATCGTGGTGGCCGCGGCGGCCCTGGAGCTGTTCCACGCTTTCGCGCTGATCCACGACGACATCCTGGACGGCAGCGACCGCCGCCGGGGTGAGCCGTCGGTGCACCGGCTCTTCGCCGACCTGCACGCCCGCTCGTCGTGGCGCGGTGACCCCGAGGCGTACGGCCGCAACACCGCGCTGCTCTGCGGGGACCTCTGCGCGGCCTGGTCGGATCAGATGTTCCACGAGTGCGGGCTGAGCACCGAGCAGGTGCACCGGGGGTACGGCGTGTTCGCGCTGATGCGTACCGAGGTGATCGCGGGGGAGTACCTGGACCTGGTGTCGGGGGTGGGCGACGGCTCGGTGGCCAGCGCGCTCACCGTGATCCGGATGAAGGCTGCCCGGTACACGGTCACCCGGCCGTTGCAGATCGGTGCGGCCCTGGCCGGCGCGGGGCCGGAGCTGATCGCCGCGTTGGGCGAGTTCGGTGACCCGCTGGGTGACGCGTTCCAGCTCCGCGACGATGTCCTTGGCGTGTTCGGCGACCCGGCGGTGACCGGCAAGTCGGTCCTGGACGACCTGCGTGAGGGCAAGCCCACGGTCATGATGGCGCTGGCCCGCAGCGCCGCCGACCGGCCCCAGACCGTCCGGTTGCGGGAGCTGTTCGGTAACCCGGCGTTGGACGCCGAGGGCGCGGCGGAGCTGCGCGACATCATCGAGGCAACCGGCGCGCGGGAGCGGATCGAGCAGATGATCCGGGTTCGGACCGAGGCCGCGCTCGCCGCGCTGCAGAACGCCGTGGTGGCCGACGAGGCCCGCGCGGCCCTGGTTGCGCTGGCCGGGCAGGCCATCGACCGACGCGCCTGACCGGCGACTTTCGATCAAATCGACAAAAGTTGATGCTGAACCGCCGGAAGGTATGGACACATCGACACGTGCGACTTAGTGTCGTGACCAACACGAAGATGTTTCGTCGAGGTGAACCGGCGGCGCGGTAACCCATCGACCCCCCCACCACCGCTACGGCATCCGGCGCGACGGCGCGCGCCCGGCCTGGCAGTCACACGTCAGGAAGGGACAGCACAGATGTCAATGAAGGACGCTCCCCGACAACGGTCCCGACGATGGTTCTCCACCGGATCCGCGCTGCTGCTGGCGGTCGCCGCCGGCACTGTCACCTTCGCCGCCGGCTCGGCCCCCGCCCAGGCACACACGATCGTCGCCAGCGACTTCCAGCAGGTCGAGTTGGCTCGCGGCGTGACCGACATGGGTGAGCCGATGTCCCTGGCGGTGCTGCCGGACCGCTCGGTCCTGCACACCGCCCGCAACGGCACCCTGCGCCGCACCGACGCCAACGGCACCACCTCCGTGATCGGCACCGTCTCGGTCTACACGCACGACGAGGAGGGGTTGCAGGGCGTCGGGGTCGACCCGGGCTTCGCCAGCAACCGCTACATCTACCTCTACTACGCCCCGCCGCTCTCCACCCCCGGCGGCGACGCACCGGCCACCGGCACCGACTTCTCGGCCTTCGACGGCGTCAACCGGCTCTCCCGGTTCACCCTCAACTCGGACTTCACGCTCAACCAGTCCAGCAAGGTCGACGTGCTCGACGTCCCGGCCAGCCGGGGCGTGTGCTGCCACGTCGGTGGTGACATCGACTTCGACGCCGCCGGCAACCTCTACCTGTCCACCGGCGACGACACGAACCCGTTCGAGTCGTCCGGCTACTCGCCGCTGGACGAGCGGACCAACCGCAACCCCGCGTACGACGCGCAGCGCAGCGCCGGCAACACCAACGACCTGCGCGGCAAGATCCTGCGGATCAAGGTGAACGCCAACGGCACGTACTCCGTCCCGTCAGGCAACCTGTTCGCCCCCGGCACCGCCAGGACCCGGCCGGAGATCTACGCGATGGGGTTCCGCAACCCGTTCCGGATCAGCGTGGACAAGGCCACCGGTGTGGTCTACGTCGGTGACTACGGGCCGGACGCCGGCTCCACCAGCTCCACCCGCGGGCCGTCCGGCCAGGTGGAGTTCAACCGGGTCGCGGCACCGGGCAACTACGGCTGGCCGTACTGCACCGGCACCAACACCAGCACCGAGACGTACAACGAGTTCGACTTCGCGACCAGCGCCAGCGGCGCGAAGTACAACTGCACCGGCGGGCCGACCAACAACTCGTTCCGCAACACCGGCCTGACCACCCTGCCGCCGGCCCAGCCGGCCTGGATCCGGTACGCCGGTGACGCCGGCACCCCGACCGAGTTCGGCGGCGGCTCCGAGTCGCCGATGGGCGGCCCGGTCTACCGGTACAACGCCTCGTCGACCTCCACCACCAAGTTTCCGCAGTCGTTCGACGGGCAGTTCTTCGCCACCGAGTTCGGCCGGGGCTGGATCAAGCCGATCCACGTCAACTCCGACGGCTCCCGGGGCACCATCGACACCTTCCCCTGGGTCGGCAAGCAGGTGATGGACTCGGCGTTCGGCCCGGACGGCGCCTACTACGTCCTCGACTACGGCACCGGTTACTTCAACGGTGACGCCAACTCCGCGCTCTACCGCTTCGACTACGTCGGCGGCGGCAACCGGGCGCCCACCGCGAAGGCCAGCGCCAACCGCACCTCAGGTGCGGCCCCGCTCGCGGTGACGTTCTCCTCGGCCGGCTCGTCCGACCCCGAGGGTGGCACGTTGACCTACGCCTGGGCGTTCGGTGACGGCACCACCTCGACCGCCGCGAACCCGACGAAGACCTACAGCGCCAACGGCACCTACACCGCCACGCTGACCGTGCGGGACCCGCAGGGCGCCACCGGCAGCAGCAGCGTGCAGATCAGCGTCGGCAACACCGCGCCCACCGTCACGATCAACAACCCGGGCAACGGTCAGCTGTTCGGCTTCGGGGACACGGTGCCGTACAGCATCACGGTGACCGACCCGGAGGACGGCACCATCGACTGCACGAAGGTCAAGATGACCTACGTGCTCGGCCACGACCAGCACGGGCACCAGATCACCTCGAAGACCGGCTGCTCCGGCTCGATCACGATCCCGGTCGACGGTGAGCACGACGACGCGGCGAACATCTTCGCGATCTTCGACGCCGAGTACACCGACGCCGGTGGGCTGACCACGCACACCCAGCACACGTTGCCGCCGCGGCACCGCCAGGCCGAGTTCTACGGCACCTCGTCGGGGATCAACGTGTTCAGCAAGACCCCGGCCGAGGGTGGCAAGACCGTCGGCGACATCAACAACGGCGACTGGATCGCGTTCCAGCCGTACCGGCTGGGCAACGTGACCTCGTTCAACGCCCGGGTCTCCTCGGCGGGCGCCGGCGGCACCCTCCAGGTCCGGGCCGGCTCGGCCACCGGCACCGTGCTCGGCTCGGCCACGGTCCCGGTGACCGGCGGCTGGGAAACCTTCACCACTGTCACCGGGACGATCAGCAACCCGCCGACCGGCACGACCACGCTCTACCTGACCTTCGCCGGGTCGGGCACCGGGGCGCTCTACGACCTGGACGCCTTCACCTTCGTGACCGGGACGCCCCCGGCCGGTGGGGCCGGGCCGATCAAGGGTCTGGCTGGCAAGTGCCTGGACGTGCGCAACGCCGCCACCGCCGACGGCACGCAGATCCAGATCTACACCTGCAACGGCAGCGCGGCGCAGACCTGGGCCGTGACGCCGAACTCGACGATCAAGTCGTTGGGCAAGTGCCTGGACGTCGCGGGTGCCGCCACCGCCGACGGCACCAAGATCCAGCTCTACACCTGCAACGGGACCGCCGCGCAGAACTGGGTGGCCCAGGCCGACGGCACGTTGCGTAGCCCGGCGTCCGGCAAGTGCCTCGACGTCTCCGGCAACAGCTCCGCCGACAGCACCGCGGTCCACCTCTGGACCTGCGTCAGCGGTGCCGCCAACCAAAAGTGGATCCTGCCCTGAGCTGACAGGTGGGGGCCCCTCGGCACGCCTAGTGTGAGGCGAGGGGCCCCTCCTAACCGCAGTTAGGAGAGCGATATGCGCAGACGTATGCGACCCGTCCTCGGTGCGGCAATGGCCGCACTCGCCGTCATCGCCTGCACCACCCCAGCCACCCCGGCCAGCGCCGCCGACGCCCCGTACGACGTGCTGGTCTTCTCCAAGACCGCCGGTTTCCGGCACGACGCGATCCCGGTCGGCATCCAGACCATCCGCGACCTGGGCGCGGCGAACAACTTCACGGTCACCGCGACCGAGGACGCCGCCGCGTTCACCACGAGCAACCTCAACCAGTACGAGGCTGTCGTCTTCCTCAACACCACCGGCGACGTGCTCAACGCCAGCCAGCAAACCGCCTTCGAGTCGTACATCGGCTCGGGCCGCGGATACGTGGGTGTGCACGCCGCAGCCGACACCGAGTACGACTGGCCGTTCTACGGCAACCTCGTCGGGGCGTGGTTCGCCTCGCACCCCGCGATCCAGCAGGCCAACATGAAGGTGGAGGACCGGGGCCACGCGGCAACCGCGCACCTGCCGCAGACCTGGACCCGCACCGACGAGTGGTACAACTACCGCACCAACGCCCGGTCGAGCGCCCACGTGCTGGCCACCCTCGACGAGTCGTCGTACTCCGGCGGCGGAATGGGCGCCGACCACCCGCTGAGCTGGTGCAAGAGCTACAGCGGCGGCCGGTCCTTCTACACCGGCGCGGGGCACACCCAGGCGTCGTACGCGGAGTCGGGGTTCCGGAACCACCTGCTCGGCGGCATCCGGTACGCCTCCGGTCGGAGCAAGGCCGACTGCCGGCCCGAGACCGGCTACACCCCGCTGTTCAACGGCTCGACGGCCGGTTGGTCACAGGCCGGCCCGGGCAGCTTCACCAACACTGACGCCACCCTGACCTCGGTCGGCGGCATGGGGCTGTACTGGTACAACGCGAAGCAGTTCACCAACTACTCGCTGAAGATGGACTGGAAGCTGGCCGGTGACGACAACTCCGGCATCTTCATCGGGTTCCCTCCGTCGAGTGACCCGTGGTCGGCGGTCGACAACGGGTACGAGATCCAGATCGACGCCACCGACGCGACCGACCGCACCACCGGCGCGGTCTACACGTTCAAGTCCGCCGACATCGCCGCCCGCGACGCGGCGTTGAACGCGGCGGGGGAGTGGAACACGTACGAGCTGCTGGTCGAAGGCGAGCGGCTGCAGATCTTCCTCAACGGGGTGAAGATCAACGACTTCACCAACACCAACCCGGTACGGTCGCTGGCCGGTCACATCGGTATCCAGAACCACGGCACCGGTGACGACGCCTCCTTCCGCAACATCCGGATCAAGGAGCTGGGCGGCACCCCGCCGCCGACCGGGAACACCACGATCCAGGCCGAGGCGTTCAGCTCGGCCAACGGGGTCTCCGCGTTCACCAAGGCGGGCGCCAACGGCGGGCAGACCCTCGGCTACATCGAGCCGGGTGACTGGGCCGCGTACAACGGGGTCAACCTGGCCGGGGTCACCTCGTTCACGGCGCGGGTCGTCTCCGGCGGCGCGGGTGGCGCCATCCAGGTGCGCACCGGTTCGGCCACCGGCCCGGTGCTCGGCACTGTCGCGGTGCCGAACACCGGCAGCTGGAGCACCTACGCCAACGTCTCCGCGGCGCTGTCCAACGTCCCGTCCAGCACCCAGAACCTCTACCTCACCTTCACCGGTAGCGGCACGGGGCTCTTCGACCTGGACGACTTCACCCTGGTCAAGGGCGGAGGTGGCACGAACGGGGTGGGCCCGATCAAGGGTCTGGCCGGCAAGTGCCTGGACGTGCGCAACGGTGGCACCGCCGACGGCACCCAGATCCAGCTCTACACCTGCAACGGCAGCGCCTCGCAGACCTGGACCGTGACGCCGAACTCGACGATCAAGGCGCTCGGCAAGTGCCTGGACGTCAACGGCAGCGGCACCGCCGACGGCACCAAGATCCAGCTCTGGACCTGCAACGGCAGCGGCGCACAGAACTGGGCTGCCGCGTCCGACGGCACGCTGCGCAACCCGTCGTCGGGCAAGTGCCTGGACGTCTCCGGCAACAACTCCGCCGACAGCACCGCAGTGCACCTCTGGACCTGCCTCAACGCAGCCAACCAGAAGTGGACCCTGCCCTGACCGACTGACCCCGAAGGGGCCGCGGCTCACGTCGTCGGCCCCTCCGGGCCGGCCGGCGTGCCCGGCCGACGTGCCCGGTTGGCGTCCCCCGTCAGCCAGTTGCGTCGGCAAAGGGCGACGAGCGGTGTCTTCAACGAGCGTGATGCCTCTGAGTCATCCTGATGACACAGAGGCATCACGCTCGCACCGATTCGTCCGCCGGTTGCCATCCCGCCAGCCCGCCGTTTACGCGGGGGTGCGCGGGGTTGTTGGGGAGGCCGGAGCCCCGGTGCAGGGCTGGTCCCCGCACCGCTGCCGGCGCACTCGGATGCAGGCACATTGCGTGGATGCCGCCGACCGGCTCACAGGTGGCTGCCGTACCTTGACCTGCATGGGGTTGTTCGCGCAGTGGCGCGGGACGGTGCTGGCGCGAGGCCATCAGCTGCTCGGTGCGCTGGGCCGGGCCGACGAGCCCGACGACCCGTCCGAGCCGGCGCCCAGCCTGAACCGCCTCGACGCGCTGGTGGAGGGCTTCACCGCCGGTCAACCGGTGCGGTGGACCATGGCAGGGCAACCCCGCCCGCTACCCGGCCCGGTCGACGTCGTGGCGTACCGGATCATCGAGGAAGCGCTGACCAACGCCTGCCGGCACGCGCCGGGCGCCCCGGTCGGGGTCCGCCTGCGCTACGACGTCGCGGGCATCAGCATCGAGGTCCGCGACGAGGGCGCCGGTCCCGCTCCGTCCGGCGGCGGCACCCAGGGCGCCGGTCGGGGTCTGCTCGGGGTACGCAGGCGCGCCGAGCGGCTCGGCGGCACGTTCTCCGCCGGCCCGCGTGCCGGTGGTGGCTTCACCGTACGGGCTGTCCTGCCCGCGCCCGAGGAAATGATCGGATGATCGGCCGACTGCGGGGCTTCCCCGATGGGGCACTGCGGAAATAGGGTGGGGGTCGGCGACCGTGCTGGTGGCCGGTGACCCGGTGGGAGGCGCAACCCGCCGGGCTCAGGTGTGCTCCGCACCCACCGGTGACCGCTCGGGTGCCACGCACGTCCGGTCACCCTCGCCCCGGTCCGCACAGGAATCCCCATCACATCAGGGGAGAAGGACAATGGCGCGACCCATCACGCTCTTCACCGGCCAGTGGGCCGATCTTCCGTTCGAGGAGGTCTGCCGGCTCGCCTCCGAGTGGGGCTACGACGGTCTGGAGATCGCCTGCTGGGGCGACCACTTCGAGGTCGACAAGGCGCTCGCCGACGACTCGTACGTCGAGCGCAAGAAGGAAACCCTCGCGAAGCACAACCTTGAGGTTTTCACGATCTCCAACCACCTGGTCGGTCAGGCGGTCTGCGACCACCCGATCGACGAGCGGCACCAGGACATCCTGCCCGGCCGCATCTGGGGCGACGGGGAGCCCGAAGGCGTTCGCCAGCGGGCCGCCGAGGAGATCAAGGACACCGCGCGGGCGGCGGCGAAGCTCGGGGTGAAGACCGTCGTCGGCTTCACCGGTTCGTCGATCTGGCACACCCTCGCGATGTTCCCGCCGGTGCCGCCGTCGATGATCGAGCGCGGCTACCAGGACTTCGCCGACCGGTGGAACCCCATCCTCGACGTGTTCGACGAGGTGGGAGTGCGGTTCGCGCACGAGGTGCACCCCAGTGAGATCGCGTACGACTACTGGACGACGAAGCGGACGCTGGAGGCGATCGGCAACCGGCCCGCGTTCGGTCTGAACTGGGACCCGTCGCACTTCGTGTGGCAGGAGCTGGACCCGGTGAACTTCATCTTCGACTTCGCCGACCGGATCTACCACGTGGACTGCAAGGACGCGAAGGTGCGTACCGGCGATGGCCGGCGTGGCCGGCTCGCCTCGCACCTGCCCTGGGCCGACCTGCGGCGCGGGTGGGACTTCGTCTCCACCGGCCACGGCGACGTGCCCTGGGAGGACTGCTTCCGCGCGTTGAACGCGATCGGCTACACCGGCCCGATCTCGGTCGAGTGGGAAGACGCCGGAATGGACCGGCTGGTCGGCGCTCCGGAGGCGTTGCAGTTCGTCCGCCGGCTCGCCTTCGACGCACCGAGCGCCGCCTTCGACGCGGCGTTCAGCAGCAAGGACTGACCGCGCGTCGGACAGACCACGGGCCGGGGGGGGGGGGCGGCCGAGCCGCCGGCGTGCGGGGGACGTGCGTGGCGGCGGTGGGGGTTGGGGCTGGCCTGAGAGCGGGGGTGGGTGGG
>NZ_JBEZEH010000175.1:0-15868 GCF_040648775.1 Micromonospora sp. NPDC049089 | reverse complement strand
GCCGGGGGGGCCCACCGCTCGACTGGGTTGCCGTGACGTGGGGGTGCCCCCGCCGCCGGCACCCCCCCACTTCCGTGAAGGCGAGTGGATCGTGGGCGGCGCGCGGGTGTCTGCGCGAGGAGCCTGCCCATCGCCGCATTTCAGTGGCGGCCCGCTGAGGCCGCCGAGTCACGATCGCGGCCGGAGATCACATCGGTCTCTGCCGTCTTTCCGTTCGTCACCCGTCGTAGCGCCCACTCGGCCGGCCCGTACCGGTAATGGCGCAGCCACCACGCGCTCACCGCGAGCTGCACCGCGTAGATCAGGAGTGCGAGCCCGGTCGTCCCCACCGGCGACACGCTCCCGGCCAGGCCAAGCCCGATCCCGCTGAAGATGAGCAGCCCGAGCAGCGATTGCCCCAGGTAGTTGGTGAGTGCGATCCGCCCCGCCGGTGCCAGGGCCGACCGCACGAACCCGAACGGCGGGCTGTGCATCATCCGCAGCAGCGTGGCCACGTACGCAGCCGTCAGCAGCGGCGCGGTCGCCGCGCTCACGCCCACGGCCAGCGGCTGGCCGTTGCCGCCGCCGAGCGCGTACACCAGACCGCCCGCGATCCCCACGGGGAAGCCGACCCACTGGATCCGCCGCAGCACCGGCTCGTGACCGGTGACGTTGGCGAGGAGTCGCCGTCGGCCGGCGACCATGCCGAGCAGGAACATCGCCAGCGCCGTCGGCCCCTGGAACGTCGCGGACTGGAGCACCAGGAAGGGAAGCCCGGAGAGGTGGTGGCCAATGACGTCACCCCATCCGCCGAGCATCGCGGCCGTCGCCTTCTCGGCGTTGGCCAGCGCCTCGGCTCGGGTCGGCAGGAACGCGGAGGAGTTCGCGAGGAGGCCGCTGGCCAGGAGGCTCAGCAGCACGATCCCGTAGAGCACGCTTGCGACGCGCACCGCCGTCCGGTCGCGGACCCGGCGCATCCCGAGCAGGATCAGGCAGACCACCGCGTAGGTCATCAGGATGTCGCCGCCGTACAGGAGCGCGGTGTGCAGGGCGCCGAGGATGAAGAGGCCGGCGATCCGGCGCAGCATCCGCGGCCCGAACGCGGCCCCAGCGCGCCCAGCCGCCTCCATCTGCAGCGTGAAGCTGTATCCGAACAGGAACGAGAAGAGGATGTAGAACTTCATGTCGACGAGCACCGCGGACAGGAACCGCGTCGCGTCGTCGAGGACCGACGAGAACGCCGGGTCCGTGATCAGGTTGCCCGGGTAGCCGGAGGCCATGAAGGTGATGTTCACGACGAAGATCCCGAGCAGCGCGAACCCCCGCAGCGCGTCGATGTCGTGGAGGCGCTGGCCGGCGGGTGCCCGGCTCGCCGTGGCGCCAATCGTGCCCGCTGACACGTCCATATGCTTCTTCTTCCGTCCGGCCCGACGACAGCGTTTAATATACGGGAGATACTATCCATGGGACACAATGCACCGTCAATGGCCGACGACGTGCCCGCCGACCTGGCGCGGCTCTGGCGACTGCCGACGTCCACACGCCGGGGCCGGCCCGCCGAACTCGACGTCGAGCGGGTCGTCGGCGCTGCGGTGGACCTGGCGGACCACGAGGGCCTGGACGGGGTGACCCTGCAGAAGGTCGCGCAGACTCTCGGCTTCACCAAGATGTCGCTGTATCGGCACGTGGGCTCGAAGGAGGAACTCGTCGAACTGATGACCGACCACGCCACCGGGTCCGCCCCCAGGTTGGACGTGGACGGCTGGCGTGACGGCGTGCATCGCTGGGCAGCGGCGATCCGGACCCGGTACGCCGAGCACCCGTGGCTCGTGGAGGTTCCGATCGCGGGCCCGCCCCGAGGGCCGAACGCCATCGGCTGGATGGACGCGTTCCTGCGGGTCCTGCACGACACTGGTCTGGATCCGAGGACGAAGGCAGGCATCCTCGTCGTCGTCAGCGGTTATGTGCGCAACGCGATCCTGCAGAGCCGCCAGATGGCGGCGGGCCGCAGTGGCACCGGGCTCAGCCAGTCGGACGTCGAGCAGAACTACGGCCTCGCCCTCGCCGCGCTCGTCCACCCGGAGCGCTTCCCCGAGGCTGCGCCACTGTTCGCGGCGGGCGCCTTCGAGAGCGAACCGGGAGAGGATCCAGAGGAGCAGGACTTCGTCTTCGGCCTCAACCTGATCCTCGACGGCGTCGAGGCGGCAATCGCGCGGCGCAACCGCTGAGCGTCACTGCTCGCCGCTGTCCACACCCCTCGGCACGCTGCCGCTAACCGCCATACGCCCGGCTCACGCTGCCGCCGATCAGGATTCGCGCTTGGCCTTGGCGCGACGGGTCCGCCGACGAGGCTTGTCGTCGCCGCCGGCCAGCCGGGTGAAGGTGAGCATGTTCGCCAACGCCACGGCGATGATCGCAAGGCCGACCTGGATCGCGAGCACGACCCAGTCCCAGCGCAGCACCCACACCTGCACGTTGGCCCCGTCGTCGATGTTGAGCGCCCGGGCGACCACTGTGCCCAGCACCGCCGAGCCAACGCCGATGACGAACGTGGCGAAGACGCCGATCCGCTGCCTCCCCGGCAGGATGAGTCGTCCGAGCAGGCCAACGAGGGCACCGATGAGCACCGCGCCGAGATAACCACTTACCAGCATTGCTGTCTCTCCCCTCCAGCAGTGCCGAGATACATGCCCGGATCTCACGTTGCCGGAAACCCCGCCCCGATCAGGGCCGCGGGCATGTCACCCTGACCCACTACTCTGGCGGAGCTTTCACCCCTGAACGAAGGAAACTCATGGCCCGCCCCTACAAGCCCGGCCCGAAGCAGTTCGTCTTCGCTGGCGGTGACGGCAACGATCAACACGTCTCGGTGGGCGACCCGCAGGAGGCGTACGTGGCGTTCTCCGCGTTCTTCCGGGGCCGAGAGTCCGACACGTACACCATCACCGACGAGCCGGCGAGGCAGCGCCTGGTGCTCATGCCCAGCCTGGGGGTGATCTCCCGGATCACGGAGGCGGACCAGCCTCGGTCGGAACACCTCCGGGTCGACAGGCCCAACCGCTACCTGCCGAGCGCGATGCTGTTCTTCGAGAACGGATATGCCGGCCTCGACCACTTCGGCCAGTGGCTTGCCGACCTCTCCGACCTCGACGCGTCACCGGAGGCGCGCGGTGCCGCACGCGCCGCCACGATCACGACGGAGGCAGCGGCGATCGAAGAAGTGGGCCGGATCTGGGCGGATTCCGGCTACGTCGACCCGACCGACAGCTACTACATCTTCTTCGACTCGCAGGACATCGACGATGATCGGGCCGACCGGGCGGAACTGCTCCAGTTGATCGAATTCCTCGGTCTCGAACGGGTCGACGCCCCGGCCGAGGCCGCCGGGGGCGAAGTCTGGGTGCGCTCCGACCCACGCCTCGACACCCACAGCGAACAGTGGTCGTGACGAGATGAGAGACATCGTCTTCACGCGTAGCAGCGGCTGGATCCCGACCGTCATCCGCGAGGACGGCGAGCTGAAGCTGATGCTCGGCGCCGGAGCCGACGCCAACCACGAGCCCCGCACGTTCACCATCCCGATCTCCGAAGCTCATTTTGCGGTGATCCGGGAAGACCTGGCCCGACACCTGCTGCTGTGGAGTGCGGTCCTACCGCTGTGCGAGGCCGCCGGGACCCGGGGCCAGCTCGACGAGAATGCTGCCGTCGCACTCCTGGACCCGATCCTGCTCTCCCCGCCCGCAGACGTCGACGCGCTTTTTCGGCGCATCCCGTGGGACCAGAGCCGACTCGTCGCCCACGGCGCCACCATCCGTCTCCTGGAGCACGGTCAGGTCTGCGAGGCGATGCGCACGGCGACGGAGGCGGCGAACGAGAAGCGCGCCCAGGAACATCACGCGGACCGCCGCCGCACCGAGCGGGGCGCGACCCTCGGGCCACTCGACGCGCAGATCCTGCGCTACACGGGCCAGTACCTGCACGGCGCGACCATCCCACGGCGGAACCCCGATGCCGTAGACCCCGCGCTGCTGCCCCAGGTCATGCGGGTGATCGCCACCGCCGAGCAGGCGTGCGCCGGGATGCGGATCGGTCTCGACCCACGGCGGGGACGCCGGGCCACTGACAGGCGCGACTGGAAGCGGATGGAGGCGACCGGTCGACGCGGCCGTGCGCCGCGCGTACCCCGGGCTCGTCGATGACGCGGTGCGGACGGTGACTTTCCTGATGTGCTCGGAGGCCGCGGACCGCGCCAGGAGCACGCCGCCGGAGGACGACGACTCCGGTGCGAGTGTGACGAAGGCGGCCCTGACCTTCACCGACGACAAGGGCGGCGAGAAGAAGTGGCTACGGGACGGGCCTCGCAGTGCGTCCGCCGAGTTCTGGGAGTTCGTCGCCGATCGCTCGGCCGGGGACAACGAGGTGTTCACCATCGAGGACGAGGAGATGGGCGAGGGGATCCAGCTGCAGTTCTACGCGGACTGCATCGCCCGGATCACGACGGTACGACAGGGTGAAGCCGGGTCGGACCCGGAGTACCGGATCGAGTACAGCCTGGTCGACGGGATGAGTGGCTACCGGCACCTGGTGAGCCTGTTCGTGCGCGGCGGCTACGCCGCACTCGACCAGCACAGTCCCTGGATGTCGGATGCCGCCGAATTTGAGCGCGCGCGTCGTCAGCGCAAAGCCCGGTAGTCCCACGCCCCTGGCGAGGTGCGTCACGGTGCCTAACTGCCAGCTCGTCGGCGCGAGGGCGCAAGGGCCGGTGGCCGGCGGCCGTCAGCGGGTGAGGCCGACGAGCGTCGCCAGTCGCGCCACACCGGCCGGCGCCGGCTGCGCGCGGGCGACATCGGCGATCACGGTACGCGCCAACGGCCGGCACCGAACCTCAGCCGGCGCGACACTGTCCGCGTCGACAAGCGCCCTCGCCGCCCCGCGAACGTCACCCAGTTGCAGGTACGCCCGCGCGACGTCGACCAGGTACGCGCCCCGATACTCGGCCGGCAACCGCCGCCACCCCTCCCGCCGCACCACGGCCGAGTGCCGTCGTAACGCCTCGGCAGCGTCCCCCCGTTGCGCCGACACGAGAACCCGGGCCAACTCGACGGCGACCGGCCCGAAGCTGGTGCGGTGCGTGTCGTCGTACCCCCTCAGGCTGGCGGCGATCCCTGCGGCCCGGTCGATCAGCTCGTCGGCGCGGCGGTGCTCACCGCACCCAGCGGAAGCTAGCGCGTCCTCCCATTTAGTGCGCCAATCTTTTCCGCCCAGATAAGGACAAATCTGCATGAGAGATCCTTCTGCGATATCAGCAGGAGAGTCGCGTCAAACCCGCCACGCTCCAGCCGCTTACGCCTCTGGAAATAGCTCCTTGATCACAGCAGTCAATTGCCCCGCGACGAAAAGGACCTGTCGCCGCTCTTCGACCAATCCTGCCATTCCATCGATCCATGGTCGCATCGCGACTGTCGCCTCAAGCAGGCTGTCAGGTATACGGGAAATGAGACCTTCGGTAGCCCGCCAATAGCCCCCCCAGACCAACACCCCGGCCAGCAGCGCAGCGAACTCTGGGGCGTCAACAGACGCCTGGTCGAGGTACGCCACGACGCCTGGAATGTCTACAAGTTCTGGGTATTGTGCGATGACCAGCGATAGAGGCCATAGATCCGAAGGCAAAAGAGCCTTTTCGATGACAAGAGGCACCAGCGTTGCGACATCCTCCATTGAGAAAGACTCAGGGCTGTTCGCAACAAAGGCGGCCAACAGCGATAAACTGTAGCCCTGCGGACCTTCGGCACCCTCCGCACGGATAAGCTCGCCTACGGCCTGACGGCCCCGCCAAAAGGCTTGGGGATCTACGTAACTACGGGCCGCTTGCCCAATAGCGTCAACCTCACGATCGGGACTCCCGATAGTGTAACTATTGCCCACCACGCCATGTCCGGCATTGAAGATTACTGCATCTATCCGAGATAATGCGAGCCACTCTGCGTGGACCACGGGTTGCTCATCTTCTTCTTTGCCCCGAATGACCACGAATTCAGGCTCAGTCCGAAGTGAAATGGAATTGAGAAAATCAGTGCCCAGACACCCCTGCCAAATCCGGACGAGCCTCACCCACCAGTCGATTGATCGAACCGGCGAGGCGCCAATAGACGATAATTTAACTGGCTCTTTCTCCACTTGAAGCAAAAGCAACATCAGGTTAGCGGTATAGATTGCGAAGCGCTCTACGTAGGTGCCCAATGATGGCGAATACGATCCGAATCTTCCGCTGCCCCAGCGGTCCTCGGCCGCACCCAATAGCAGGCGCAGGATGTGGCCGGAACGCGCCGCCTTGTCGGGGCCGGAGTGCAATTGCTCAATGAATAGCAACACCGCCGAGCCGCCCGAGATGAGGGTCTGATGCGATAGGAGCGCGTATATTCGGTCATCGTCCCAGTTCTGAGACAAGGGTCGATCTTTAGAGACCCAAAGCTCAGAAAGCTCCGCCGTGACGAGGTAGGCGATCAAATACTCACTGAAGGTCGAATGGAGGAACTCGTAACTCCGCCCCTCGATGCCTTCATCTGCTTCAGCAGCGTGAATAAAGAAAAATTTTCCGAGCACTCGCCGTGCGGCGCTCAGCGAAACGCCTCTCTGCGAAGTCTGCCTCTGCCGGGAGGCAGGATCAAGAGCGTGCAGATCTTCCAGCAGTGTTTGTTCTTCAATGTAGTGTTTCCCACGGTTAAACATTCCAAAGGCGGCGATGCCGAGCCGCCAAAACTCGTCATGGATTTGTGCCTCTTCACTGCCGGCTGGTTCGACATTTGTCGGCTTACTTAATTCGCGCCGGATGAATCGGCGAAGGATGCCGCCGTAGATTTGCGCAGGCGTTGAATCCTCGTCTACGAGAGGAAGCCCTTTAGGGACGCCATACAAGACGAGCAGCAGGAGCAGCAGCGGCTGGCGAGCCATGTCCCCGTATGACAAAACCGAAGCGGCTGGCGGAATGCCAGCCATATTGCTGTATTGCAGATGCGGATTCGCAAGTTCCCATATTTCTAACCACGAAGCTACCTGCTCAGATCTGAAATTCTCCAGCTTGATAACCAAGCAACCGTCGGGAATACGCGCAATGTCAGCCACCAGGGTCCGCGACGTTACAACGATCGCAACGGGCTCGGAGGTGACCGATTCGATGCGCTGAAACTCAACCACATTCTGTAGATAGTTTGAT
This sequence comes from Micromonospora sp. NPDC049089, assembly GCF_040648775.1. Taxonomy (NCBI): domain Bacteria; kingdom Bacillati; phylum Actinomycetota; class Actinomycetes; order Micromonosporales; family Micromonosporaceae; genus Micromonospora; species Micromonospora sp. NPDC049089. The sequence goes on along the minus strand of NZ_JBEZEH010000175.1, from coordinate 8,676 downwards.
TCAGAGGTGCCAGAAGCTTGCATAAACTCGTCGAGTCCATCGATGAATAATACTCGAGTGGCACCAGCCGATGCTTCACTAAGTTCGGGCCAAGAAACGCGCCCATTAGTAGCCTTTTCAAGAACCGCGCTGACCTGCTGGTAGATCGGAGCGCGGGGGTCTGGCACTTGGCGAAGTGGAATCCGGGCAGCAGAGAAGCCCTCGCTACTGGAGAGGCGAGCCGCACACACTTTTGTGAACATACTTTTACCTGAACCAGGGTGTCCAAGGACCACTAATGGCCGTTCACGGCTTTGCGGTGCCGAGAAGTAGGATGCCAAGAAAGCGTCCAGATCGTTTTCCAAGAACGTCGTACGGGCCCACCAAGTCTCGTTGGCAGGCTTAGCGTCGCTGCTCATGACCATCCAACGAAAGGGCGGGCTGAGGTAGCCCTCCTCGACGGTTGGCACCCTTAGCTCGACAAGGTCATCAGAAACGCCAGCTGCAACCAACGGCTCATTCAATATTGCACGGTTGAAGTCGGCGCTGACCCGTCGGACTTGATGTGCCTGTTGCTGCGCCGCCCCGGCCAGAGAGACCATTAAGCGTTCCAGCCGAACCAGAGACTCCCTCGTTTGGCCTGCCAGTGCCTGAGTTGCCGCATGTTCACCGAGCATCGCCCAGATCTCGAACTCTCGGACCTCTGCGGCTAACTGCTTGTATTCTGCATCGTATCGACGTACCGCGCGCTTTGTTATATCCTCAATCAACGGCTGCGCAGGACCAACTGCCTCAGCCCTGCCCCAAACGGCGAAGCTCTGGAAGAATTTTATGGAAAGCGCAGCAAGCTCTTGGTACAGAGAAGTGACAGAGGTATCTTTGTTCGATTGATATCCGCACGCAGCCCATGGAAGTGGAACTTGCGCCGTGTCCAGCGCCTGCGCTAATTGTTTTTGAGCCATCGAGGCGACGGCTCGATCAGTCAGGCGTTGCTTGTCATCGTCACTCAGGTCGATCTTATCGAATACCGGACCGAGGATTTCGCGAATAGCGGCGAAGAAGGCGCCATACACTAGAGCCGTATGGGTCGCGGCAAGAACGCTAGCGCGTTCGGGTGATCGCCTACCGCCAAGCCGCTGACGGCCTGACGTTACGAGTTTGCGAAGAAGATCGACAACTTCGTTCTTTTGGTCGACCCATCCCCAAGCTGCCAGGACGACGCCCGACCCAGTGGCTAGGCCAACCGGCCCGGCCGCTATCACCCCGATACCAAGGAGCGTGGCCAAGGTCTTGGCCCATCTGTCGTCTGGACCAGACAGAATCGTACGTGCACCTTCCAGACTATAGGGAGAAACAGCCATTTTGCCCGCCTGCCGAAGGTTCCGAAGTGGCGATCACCGATCTCTTCAATTCGATCACTTCGATCCTAGAAGGTCAAGGCCTGATCACCCAGAGTTAGTCCACCCGTCCCGCAGACAACAGTGCCCGTTCGTGGACAATGCGGAGTCCTTGCGGGGCTCGGACGTGCCGGCGAAAAGCGCCCTTTCGCCGTCGAGCACACCCGGTTGCCTGAGATTCATCGGTAGACTCGGCAAAATCTCAATCGTCGGAAAATGCGTGAATGTTCTACCGACCGTCGTGGTGATCGGCTGGTAGAAACGTTCCGGCGATGAAGACCGGCCCCTTGGCCTGGTGCCGCTGAGTAGGTCCGGTGTGAGGTCAGAGCCAGAACCATAGCCCGTTGATTCGTCGACACCCAGGCCGCACGCATAGGCTCGCCCGTAAAACTTTAGCGGCTTACGACGAAAACGTGGAGCGGCTCCGACGAGCATCGTCAACGGCCAGACCTCGGCAACCGCACAGCCGGCTCAAAGGCTCACCCTTTCAGCGGCGTACGCCCCACTCAGGTTCATGACCTTCACGCGTGTGGGAGCGATGTCGCTCAGAGCGCCACGATCGCCGCAGTCTCCGCCGGCAACTGGATCCGGTCCCGCATCACGGTGACGCCCTCCTCCGTAGCCAGGAGCACTCGCCGCGCCACCCCGGGCAGCGACACCCCCTGCCCCCGCCCAGCAAAGTTCGCCACCACCAGCGTGTCCCCCCGCCGCATCACCAGGAACTGGTCCCCGTGCTGCACAGACACCTCGTGCATCCGAGGATCCGACAGGTCCGAAGTTGAGCGTCGCAGAGCGATCAACCGCTGGTAGAACGACAGCATCGAAGCGTGCTCGGGCTTGTCCAGCTCGGCCCAGTCCAACCGGGACCGTACGAACGTCTCCGGGTCCTGCGGGTCCGGCACGTCCCCTTCCGGCCACCCGTGCGACGCGAACTCCCGCCGCCGCCCGTTCCGCACCGCAGTGGCTAACTCCGGCTCCGGGTGCGAGGTGAAGAACTGCCACGGCGTAGAGGCAGCCCACTCCTCCCCCATAAACAACATCGGAGTGAACGGAGCCGTCAACAGCAACACAGCCCCAACGCGGAGCAGCGAAGGCGACAACGAGGCAGAGATCCGATCCCCGGTAGCCCGGTTCCCGATCTGGTCATGGTTCTGCAGGTAGGCGACCAGCCGATGCCCCGGCACCCGCGAATCCAGAGGTCGCCCGTGGTGCCGGTTACGGAAGCTCGACCACGTCCCCGCGTGGAAGAACCCACCCGTCAGCACGTCCGACAACGTCTCCAGAGAGCCGAAGTCGCCGTAGTACCCCTGCCGCTCCCCCGTCAGCAACGTGTGCAGCGCGTGGTGGGCGTCGTCGTTCCACTGGGCGTGCAGCCCAAACCCGCCGGCCTCCCGGGGCGTGATGAGCCGCGGGTCGTTGAGGTCCGATTCGGCGATCAGCGACAACGGCCGCCCGAGGTGCGTCGACAGCGACTCGACCTCGATGGCCAGCTCTTCGAGCAGCGGGATCGCCCGGGTGTCCGGCAGCGCGTGCACGGCGTCCAGGCGTAGGCCGTCGACGTGGTAGTCGCGCAGCCACATGAGCACGCTGTCGATGATGTAGCGGCGTACCTCGTCGGAGTGCGGGCCGTCCAGGTTGACCGAGCGGCCCCAACTGTTGCTCTGCTCGGCGAGGTACGGACCGAACTGCGGCGCGTAGGCCCCGGAGGGCCCGAAATGGTTGTAGACAACGTCGAGGATCACCCCCAACCCGCGAGCGTGGGCGGCGTCGACGAACCGTTTCAGGCCGTCGGGGCCGCCGTAGGGCTCGTGGGGGGCGTACCAGCAGACGCCGTCGTACCCCCAGTTGTGTTCGCCGTTGAAGGCGTTGATCGGGAGCAGCTCGATCAGGTCGACGCCCAGGGAGACGAGGTGGTCGAGGCGGTCGATGGCCGCGTCGAAGGTGCCGTCCGGGGTGAAGGTGCCGATGTGCAACTCGTAGAGGATGCTGCCGGGCAGCTGCCGGCCCGTCCACGCGCTGTCGGACCACGCGTAGGCAGCGTGGTCGTAGCGGCGGCTCGGCCCGTGCACTCCCGCAGGTTGCCACGGGGACCGGGGGTCGGGCAGTGGGGTTTCGTCGTCGTTCAGCAGAAAGGAGTAGTCGGGGCCGGCATCGGGCACGTCGACCTGCCACCAGCCGTCTGCGGCGGTGTGCATCTCGTGGTCGGTGTCGCCGGCCAGGCGCAGCCGCACCCGGATGGCGTCCGGTGCCCAGACGGAGAATTCGGTCATGAAACGGCCTCCTCGGCAGCGGTGGGAGGAGCCAGCAGAGCGACGGGGTAATCGGCCAGGAGGGTGTCCAGCGGCGTCTCTCCGCCACTGTAGACCCGCCCGGTGAACAGGTCCTTCATCTCGTGAACGGGAAGTGACAGGGCTGTGTCACACCACCCGCCGACACGTGCCAACCCGAGCGGCAGTCGGGTCGCCACGGCGATCACGCCGCCCCGGTCGAAGGCCACCGCGTGCCGGCTCACCGGCCCCTGCGCCGGGAGCGGCCGGTAGGTGGTGAACAGCTCCGGGTGCGCGCGGCGCAACCGCAGGGTCCGCGACACGACGAGCAGCTTCGCCGCTCCGTCGGTGTCGACCGGGGGACGCCAGCCGCCGTCGATGCGTGCCAGCATCTCTCGGCGTACGTCGAAGTCGACAGGGCGGCGGTTGTCGGGGTCGACCAGGGAGTTGTCCCACAGCTCGGTGCCCTGGTAGGTGTCCGGCACACCGGGCATGGTGAGCTGCACGAGCTTCTGCCCCAGCGAGTTGGACCAGCCGGCCGGGGTGATCGCGGCGGCAAGTTCGGTCAGCTCGTCGTGCAGGCTCGGGTCGTCGTACATCCTGTCGACCACGTCGTGCAGCGCCTGCTCGAAGGCCGGGTCCGGTTCCGCCCAACTGGTCGAGGCCCCGGCCTCCCGGGCGGCCTTCTCGACGTACGCGTGCAGCCGCTCGCGTTCGATCGGCCACGCGCCCACGGCGGTCTGCCAGAGCAGGTGGGCGAACGCCGGGTCGGGCAGCGGCGCGTACTCCATCCAGCTCTTGACCTGCTCCGCCCAGCGGCCCGGCAGTTCGCTGAGCACGGCGAGGCGGGCGCGGACGTCCTCACCACGTTTGGTGTCGTGGGTGGAGAGGGTGGTCATGCTGGCCGGCCAGCGGACCTGCTGGGCGGTGGCGAAGCGGTGGAACTCCGCGGGTGGCACGCCGAAGCGGACCGGGCTGTCACCGACCTCGTTGAGCGCCACGAACCGGGTCCACCGGTAGAAGGCGGTGTCCTCCACGCCCTTGGCCATCACGGCGCCGGTGAGCTGCGGGAACCGCATGCCCAGCTCGTCGTCGGGGTTGCGCAGCCGGCGGGTGACCGCGTCCAGGGCGCCGGCCAGGTCGGGGCGGCGGCGGCCGGCCTCGGAGCGGGCGGCGGCGAGCAGCCGGGCGCCGTGCGGCGGGTAGCCGCGGTAGACGGCGAACGCGGCGGCCAGCTCGGCGAGCGCCGCGCGGGCCTGCTCGGTCGGTACCTCGGGGGCGAGGGCGGCCAGCCGGGTCAGCTCGGCGGCGAGCAGCCGGGTGGCGGCGGCCAGTTTGGTGGCGTGGGTCAGGTCCTCCCAGGAGGTGTGCCGGCCGGTCACGTGAGTGTCCAGCACTGTGAAGTCGCCCTCGGCGTCGATGTCGATGAAGAGCCCACCGGCCATGGCCAGGGCGTCGTAGCCGGTGGTGCCGTCCACCGGCCAGTCCGGCAGCTCCTCGCCGTACTCCAGGATCTTCTCCACCACGAGCCAGGCGTCCGGTGCGGCCTCCCGCAGGCGGGCCAGGTAGCCGGCCGGGTCGCGCAGGCCGTCGGGGTGGTCGACGCGGATGCCGTCGACCTCCCCGGCGGCGGCCCAGCGCAGGACCAGCTCGTGGGTGGCGGCGAAGACCGCCGGGTCCTCCACGCGCAGGCCGGCCAGGCCCGCGATGGCGAAGAACCGGCGGTACGTCAGCTCGGCGTCACCGCGCCGCCAGGAGATCAGCTCGTAGTGCTGCCGGTCGTGGACCTCCCGGGCGGTGCCGTCGCCGGTGCCGTCGGCGACCGGGAAGCGGTGCTCGTGGTAGCGCAGCTCCCCGTCGACGAGCGTGAGGTCGTCCAGGGCGGCCGGGTCGTCGGCGAGCACCGGCAGCAGCAGCCGGCCCCGGTCCCAGTCGATGTCGAACCAGTCGGCGTACGACGAGTCGCGCCCCCGGCGCAGCACGTCCCACCAGGCCGGGTTGGCGGCCGGGACGGCGACCCCGGCGTGGTTGGGCACGATGTCGACGACCAGGCCGAGCCCTCTGTCACGTAGGGCGGCCAGCAGCCGCTGCCGGGCGGCCTCCCCGCCCAGTTCCGGGCTGACGGCCCGGTGGTCGACCACGTCGTAGCCGTGCTGGGAACCGGGGGTCGCGGTCAGCAGCGGGGCGCTGTAGAGGTGGCTGACGCCGAGGTCGTCCAGGTAGTCGACGATCGCGGCGGTGGCGTCGAGGTCGAAGCCGGGGCGGACCTGGATCCGGTAGGTGGCCTTGGGAGGGGTGGCCGGCATGTCAGATCATCCTCTCCAGCACGACGAGGGACCGGTCCGGCACCCGGATGGTGCCGCCCGCGCTGATCACCGTGGCGTCGTCCGGCTGGGGTTCGGCGGTGCTGATCACCCGTTCCCACTTCTGGCCGTACTCACTGCCGGGCATGGTGAAGTCCAGTGGCGCGTCGTGGGCGTTGAAGCACAGCAGGAACGACGCGTCGTGGTGTTTCTGGCCGTACTGGCCGCGCTCGCGGATGCCCTCGCCGTTGACGAAGAGCGCGACCGAACGGCCGAAGTCGTTGCCCCAGTCCTCGCCGGTCATCTCCCGCCCGTCCGGGGTGTGCCAGGCCAGGTCGGGCAGCGGCTCGTCGATGCCGCGCCCGTTCACCGGCAGGCCGGTGAAGAAGCGGCGACGCCGGAACACCTGGTGACGTTTGCGGAACGCGGTGAGCGTCTGCACGAACTCCAGCAACTGCTCGTCGACGTTGTCCCAGTCGACCCAGGCCAGCTCGCTGTCCTGGCAGTAGACGTTGTTGTTGCCGTGTTGGGTGCGACCCAGCTCGTCGCCGTGGCCGATCATCGGCACGCCCTGCGACAGCATCAGTGTGGCCAGGAAGTTGCGCCGCTGCTTGGCCCGCAGGGCGAGGACCGCCTCGTCGTCGGTGTCGCCCTCGACCCCGCAGTTCCAGGAGCGGTTGTGGCTCTCGCCGTCCCGGTTGTCCTCGCCGTTGGCCTCGTTGTGCTTGTCGTTGTACGACACCAGGTCGTTGAGGGTGAACCCGTCGTGCACGGTGACGAAGTTGATGCTGTGGAACGGTCGGCGGCCGTCGTCCTGGTAGAGGTCGGCGGAGCCGGAGATGCGGGACGCGAACTCGGCGAGGGTGGCCGGCTCACCGCGCCAGAAGTCCCGCACGGTGTCGCGGTACTTGCCGTTCCACTCCGTCCACAGTGGTGGGAAGTTGCCCACCTGGTAGCCGCCGGGGCCGACGTCCCACGGTTCGGCGATCAACTTCACCTGGCTGACCACCGGGTCCTGCTGCACCACCTCGAAGAAGGTGGAGAGCCGGTCCACCTCGTAGAACTCGCGGGCCAGGGTGGCGGCCAGGTCGAACCGGAAGCCGTCGACGTGCATCTCGGTCACCCAGTAGCGCAGCGAATCCATGATCAGTTGCAGGGAGTGCGGGCTGCGTACGTTGAGGCTGTTGCCGGTGCCGGTGTAGTCGACGAAGTAGCGCCGGTCCTCCTCGCTGAGCCGGTAGTAGCTCGGCGCGTCCACGCCCTTGAAGCTCAACGTCGGCCCGAGGTGGTTGCCCTCGGCGGTGTGGTTGTAGACCACGTCGAGGATGACCTCGATGCCGGCCGCGTGCAACGCCTTGACCATGCCCCGGAACTCCTGCACCTGCTGGCCGGTCCGGCCCAGCGCGGAGTAGCCGTGGTGCGGGGCGAAGAAACCGATGGTGTTGTAACCCCAGTAGTTGCGCAGCCCCAGGTCGTTCAACCGGTGGTCGTGGATGAACTGGTGCACCGGCATCAGCTCGATCGCCGTCACCCCGAGCCGGGTCAGGTAGTCGATCATCGGCGGGGAGGCGATGCCCGCGTACGTGCCCCGCAGCTCCTCCGGGATGTCCGGGTGCCGCATGGTCAGCCCACGGACGTGGGCCTCGTAGATCACCGAGTGGTGGTAAGGGGTGCGCGGCGGCTTGTCGTTGCCCCAGTCGAAGTACGGGTTGACCACCACCGACTTCGGCATGAACGGCGCCGAGTCGGTCTCGTTCATCCGCTCCGGCTCGTCCATGTCATAGTCGTAGACCGCCGGGTCCCACTGGACGTCACCGTCGATGGCCTTGGCGTACGGGTCGATCAGCAGCTTGTGCGGGTTGCAGCGCAGCCCGTTCGCCGGGTCGTACGGGCCGTACACCCGGTAGCCGTAGCGCTGCCCCGGCTCGATGCCCGGCAGGTACGCGTGCCACACGTACGCGTCCACCTCGCGCAGCTCGACACGGCGCTCCGCGCCGGTGTCCCACTCGTCGAAGAGGCACAGCTCGATCCGCTCGGCCACCTCGGAGAAGATGGCGAAGTTGGTGCCCATCCCGTCGTAGGTGGCGCCCAGGGGATACCGCTCGCCCGGCCAGACCTGCATGTCGCTCCTTCAACCCATGGTGATGTGCGCACCGGCCGAGACCGCCCGCACGCAAGCAGGTAGTGCCCCCGGCCCGGGCGCGCCAATCCATCCTTCCAGGCGCTGCCCGGAAACCACCCGTCTGAGCGTGCAACACCACTCAGGTGTCCTCCGTCACGATGACCCTTTTCGAGGTGCGTTCTCGAGCCGGATGGACTTTCCTTGATCGGGGACAAGCGTTCGCGCGTGCCCGCCAGGCCCTCGGCCACCCCTTACACCTCTCGCTCCGCCGCCACCGACGCCGGCGCGCACCACCATGCACGGACGGAGATTGATGTGACGACCCTGCGGGTCGACGAGCAGCTCGCTGCCACCAAGGACCGGGCCCACCGGCCCACCCTGACCTCCCGGCCCCAGCTCCCGACCCAGCCCGGTCTTCCCGCGCCGTCCGGCCTGTCCGCGCAGCCCGGCGCGGTCGTGCCGGCGCAGCCCGGCCCCGGGGTGCCCCCGCAGACCCGTCGCATCCTCATGCTGTCCTGGGAGTACCCGCCGGTGCTCGTCGGCGGCCTCGGCCGACACGTGCACGCCCTCTCCGTCGCCCTCGCCGCCGCAGGCCACGAAGTCACCGT
>NZ_JBEZEH010000174.1:0-15870 GCF_040648775.1 Micromonospora sp. NPDC049089 | reverse complement strand
GCCGCGCCAGCGGGGCGCTCGCGCGGACCCAGGTGAAGTGGTCCAGTGTCGCCCCGGCCTGCGCCACTGTGTAACGCTCTTGGGTTAGGACTGTGCGGAGGATCTGCTCGATCTCGTCGAAGTGCTGCTGCTCCGCGATCAGGGGCGGGGCCAGCTGAATGACGGGGTCGCCCCGGTCGTCGGCCCGGCAGTAGAGGCCCGCCTGGAACAGGGCGGTGGAGAGGAAGCCGCGCAGCAGGCGCTCCGACTCGGCCTCGGTGAAGGTCTCCCGGGTGGTCTTGTCCTTGACCAGCTCGATGCCGTAGAAGTAGCCGTCGCCGCGCACGTCGCCGACGATCGGCAGGTCGTGCAGCTTCTCCAGGGTGGCACGGAAGGCGTCCTCGTTGGCGCGTACGTGCCCGACCAGGTCCTCGCGGGCGAACACCTCCAGGTTGGCCAGCGCCACCGCGCAGGAGACCGGGTGCCCACCGAAGGTCACCCCGTGGGCGAACATGCCGGTCTCGGTGAGGAACGGTTCCATCAGCCGGTCGCTGGCGATCATCGCGCCCAGCGGGGCGTAGCCGGAGGTGATGCCCTTGGCGGTGGTGATGATGTCCGGCTGGTAGCCGTAGCGCACCGCGCCGAAGTACTCGCCCAGCCGCCCCCACGAGCAGATCACCTCGTCGGAGACGAGCAGTACGTCGTACGCGTCGCAGATCTCCCGTACCCGCTCGAAGTAACCGGGCGGCGGTGGGAAGCACCCGCCGGAGTTCTGCACCGGCTCGAGGAAGACCGCGGCGACAGTGTCCGGGCCTTCCCGCTCGATGGCCCGTCCGATCTCGTCGGCGGCCCAGCGGCCGAACGCCTCGGGGTCGTCGCCGTGTTCGGGCGCCCGGTAGAAGTTCGTGTTCGGCACCTTGATCGCACCCGGCACCAGTGGCTCAAAGTCGCTCTTGATGCCGGGCAGGCCGGTGATCGACAGGGCGCCCATCGAGGTGCCGTGATAGGCGATGTAGCGGCTGATCACCTTGTACTTGTTGGGCTTCCCGGTGCGCTTGAAGTACGCGCGGGCCAGCTTCCACGCCGCCTCGACCGCCTCGGAGCCGCCGGTGGTGAAGAAGATCCGGTTGAGGTCGCCGGGGGTGAGCGCGGCGATCCTCTCGGCCAGCTCGACGGCCTTCGGGTGCGCGTACGACCAGAGCGGGAAGTAGGCAAGCTCGCCGGCCTGCTTGGCGGCAGCCTCGGCCAGCTCGGTGCGGCCGTGGCCGGCGTTGACCACGAAGAGCCCGGCGAGCCCGTCCAGGTAGCGGCGACCCTGTGCGTCCCAGACGTACGCTCCCTCGCCGCGCACGATGGTCGGCACCTCACCGGCGGAGTAGCTCGCCATCCGGGTGAAGTGCATCCAGAGGTGGTCGGTGGCGTTGGCCATGTCAGCCCCATCGGTCGTCGGGCCGGTCAAAGGGGTGAGGCCGGCCGCTCTGCCAACGGTTATCGCACAGTCCAGGGGCCTGCGGCAAGTGGTATCAGTGGCTTGACGCGTCTAGAGCGACGGATTCAGCGCGCGCTCACGTAGGTCGCAACGGAATCCGCACTCGTGCCGGTGTGGGCTGCGGGTGACGGATGCGGGTCCGAGGTGTGCTGTCGGTTGCCTTTGGAGCTGACTCGTTTGTGACATCACGGCCGCACCGCCGGGTAGCGCCTCCCGGCGCCGACGCCTCGATCCACTCCGGTTCCTTGATGTCGGGGTGTTGAGGCGTGGTTGATACCGCGATTTCAATGAAGTCGAGTGGATCAAGCAGGGTCGGGCCGCGCGGGACGCGGGCGGGGCACTTCGGGGGCGGTCGCGGGGCGTCCGGAATGCCTGCCAACACGTCACACCGCAACACGCCGGTAGAACGCAGACACGGACACGCAGCGTAGCTATCGTCCGCCGCAACGTGCATCGAGCGGCGTCGCGGCGGTCGCTGGGCGGGCGATCGCGGATCGTCCGGCCACGGCACGGATAACCACGGCACGGATAACCACGGCCACGGCACGGAGGAGCGGCGGGAGGGCGCGGTGGCGAACGAGGCGTTGCGGGTGGCGATGGCGGAGGCGGGGGAGACGGTTGAGTCGTTGGCCGAGAAGGTCCGCGTCGACCCGAAGACGGCGGCGAGGTGGCTCGCTTCGGGGCGCATTCCGCATCCGCGTACCCGGGTGGCGGTTGCTGAGGTTCTGCGCCGGGACGCGGCCGACCTTTGGCCGGAGCCGTTCCGCCGTCGTGACCTGCCGTGGTTCCGGCCGTGGGCCGAGCTGGAACAGGACGCGACGTCACTCCGGTGGTACGAGCCGCTGCTCGTGCCGGGTCTGCTCCAGACCGAGGGGTACGCCCGGGCGATCCTGGGCACCGGTGGGCTGGTCGCACCGTCCGAAGTGGACGAGATCGTGGCGGGCCGCCTCGAACGGCAGGCGGTCCTGTGCCGCGATGCTCCACCGCAGCTCGTGGCGGTGATCGACGAGGTGGTGCTGCGCCGGCCGGTCGGCGACCGCGCCGTGATGGCCGCTCAACTGGCCCACCTCGCGAGAGTGGCCGAGTGGGAGCACGTGCAGGTCCGGGTCATCCCGGCCGAGAGTCCGTGGCACACCGGGCTGGCCGGACCGTTCATTCTGGGGCGGCTGCCCGACGGGGCGGAATTGGCGTATCTCGACAATCAGCTCCGCGGTCAGGTCGTGACCGATCCCCTCGACGTCGCTAGCCTGGGACGCAGGTGGGAGAGCGTCACCGGCGAGGCGTTCCCCCGACGACGGTCGATCGAGTTGATCAGGGAAGTGGCCACGACATGGACATGACCGACGCCCGTTGGCGCACCGCGACCCGCAGCAGCAACAACGGTGGCGCCTGTGTCGAGGTGGCCGACAACCTGCCCGGCCGGGTGCTGGTGCGCGACAGCAAGGACCGCGACGGCGGCACCCTGGCCTTCGCGCCGACCGCCTGGGCGTCGTTCGTCGGCGCAGTCGACACCGTCCGCACAACGCATCACTGATCCACTCGGGATCACGGAAACCGGGGCATCAGGGCGGCCCGGACACCCCGACTTCCGGAAAGCCGAGTGGATCAAGGTGCGGCAAGCGCAAGCCAGCCGAGTGGATCAAGGAAGCTCAGGCCGTACCCCAGGTGTAGGTCTGCTTGCGCAGCTTGAGGTAGACGAACGCCTCGGTGGAGATCACCCCTGGCACCGCGCGCAGTCGTTGCAGGATCTCCAGCAGGTGGTCGTCGTTGCGGCAGACCACCTCGGTGAGCAGGTCGAACGACCCGGCGGTGATCACCACGTAGTCGACCTCGTCCAGCTCGGCCAGCCGGTCCGCGACCGCCTCCAGGTCGCCGTCGGTGCGTAGGCCGATCATCGCCTGCCGGTTGAAGCCGAGCTGGAGCGGATCGGTCACCGCCACGATCTGCATCACGCCGGAGTCGAGCAGCCGCTGCACCCGCTGGCGGACCGCCGCCTCGGACAGGCCCACCGCCTTGCCGATCGTCGCGTACGGGCGGCGGCCGTCCTCCTGGAGCTGCTCGATGATCTGCTTGGCCACGTCATCCAGCAGAGCGTGATTGGCGCCTTCACGGACAGCGACGCGTCGACTCCCGTTGCTGTTCTCGTGCTGCCGGTTTGTCATTGCCCGCTCCCCATGTCCCGAATCGTGATGTCGCGCGTGTATCACCGCGTAGTCTGGCGTATTTCGTCGTGCATCGCTATTCCCGCAACGGAATCCCTTGTAAGGGAGGTCACCTCATGTCAGGATCAGTCGTCCATGGCACTTGACCCTCCCGACATTCCCGCCGGCGTGCCTCCCCCCGTCCCGCCCGCCGACGATGACCCCCTAGGAGTCGTCATGCGTACTCCCCTCCGGCCCCTCTCCCGGCGTGGACTGCTCACCGGCACTCTCGGTTCGGCCGCCCTGCTCACCATGGGCGGCAGCCTCGCGGGCTGCGGCACCAAGGGCGCGCAGCAGACCGAAGCTGGTTGTGTCAGCGAGGACCTCTCCGGCACCGAGAAGAAACTCGCCTTCGCCAACTGGCCGCAGTACATGGACGTTGACGACGCTGACGAGTCCAAGCGGCCGAGCCTCGACGAGTTCATCACGAAGACCGGCATCCAGGTGACCTACACCGAGGACATCAACGACAACAACGAGTTCTTCGGCAAGGTGCAGAACCAGCTTGCCGCCTGTCAGAGCACCGACCGCGACATCATCGTGCTGACCGACTGGATGGCGGCCCGGATGATCCGGCTTGGCTGGATCCAGAAGCTGGACCCGGCGAAGATCCCGAACGTGCAGGCCAACCTGCTTCCGTCGCTGCTCAACCGCCCCTTCGACACCGAGAACCGGATCTCCATCCCGTGGCAGTCCGGCCTGGCGGGCCTGGCCTACAACGGCAACGTCACGAAGGAACTGCGGACCGTCGACGAACTGCTCACCCGCCCCGACCTCAAGGGCAAGGTGACAGCGCTCAGCGAGATGCGCGACACAATGGGCCTGCTGCTCGGGTCGAACGGACACGACCCGGCCAACTTCACCGCCGCCCAGTTCGACGACGCCCTCAACAAGCTCAAGAAGGCAGTCGACTCCGGGCAGATCCGCAAGTTCACCGGCAACGACTACGCGCCCGACCTGGCCAAGGGCGACATCGCCGCGTGCATCGGCTGGTCCGGCGACGTCATCCAACTGTCCGGTGAGGACGAGAAGGTGCGGTTCGTCGCGCCGGACTCGGGCGTGATGCTCTACAGCGACAACATGATGGTCCCCAACAAGGCCACCCACAAGGGCAACGCCGAAGCGCTGATCAACTACTACTACGAGCCGGCGGTCGCGGCGAAGCTGGCCGCGTACGTCAACTACATCTGCCCGGTCAAGGGCGCTCAGGCCGAGATGGAGAAGATCGATCCCGAGCTGGCCGCCAACCCGCTGATCTTCCCGGACGAGGCGCTGCTGTCGAAGTCCAAGGTGTTCATGGCCCTGGACGAGAAGCAGGAGAAGGAGTACGAGGGCAAGTTCCAACAGGTCATCGGGGCGTGATGAGGATGGCGCGCGAGACACCCGCCGGCGACCTGCGCCTGGCCGACCTCACCAAACGGTTCGGCGTCTTCACCGCTGTGGACGACCTGAGCCTGACCGTCGAGCAGGGCTCGTTCTTCGCGCTGCTCGGCGCGTCCGGCTGCGGCAAGACCACCACGTTGCGGATGATCGCCGGCCTGGAGGAGCCGACCAGCGGCCAGGTGCTGCTCGGTGACACGGACATCGCCCGGCTGCGGCCGTACAAGCGGCCGGTGAACACCGTCTTCCAGAGCTACGCGCTCTTCCCGCACCTCACCATCTTCGAGAACGTGGCCTTCGGGCTGCGCCGACGCGGCATCCGCTCGGTCGGCGACGAGGTCTCCCGGATGCTGTCGCTGGTGCAGCTCGACGGCTATGGCAGCCGCCGCCCCGCCCAGCTCTCCGGCGGGCAGCAGCAGCGGGTCGCGCTTGCCCGCGCGCTGATCAACCGGCCGCAGGTGCTGCTGCTCGACGAGCCGCTGGGCGCACTCGACCTCAAGCTGCGCCGACAGATGCAGATCGAGCTGAAGCGCATCCAGACCGAGGTCGGCATCACCTTCGTCCACGTCACCCACGACCAGGAGGAGGCCATGACCATGGCCGACACCGTCGCGGTGATGAACGCCGGCCGGATCGAGCAGTTGGGTGCCCCGGCCGACATCTACGAGTTTCCCGCCACCGCCTTCGTGGCGAACTTCCTCGGCCAGTCCAATCTGCTCGCCGGCGAAGCCACCGGCGTCGGCGGCGGCGACGTCGCGGTGACGGCGCACGGCACGCGCTTCTCTGTGCCCGCCGGCCGCGCACGGGCCGAGAGCGGTCCGGTCCACCTGGGGGTACGCCCGGAAAAGCTGATTCTGGTCGGCTCCGCCGACCAGGTGCCCGCCGGGCATCAGCACGTCACCGGAGTGGTCACCGACGCCTCCTACGTGGGAGTCAGCACGCAGTACCTGCTGCGCACCGGCTGGGGTACCGAGTTGTCGGTCTTCGCCGCCAACAGCGGAACGTCGACGACAGTGGCGGTCGGCAGCGAGGCCGTGGCGTACTGGGATCCGCGGCACGCGTTCCTGCTGCCCCGCGACGCCGCCGACACCGACCGGACGTCACCGGTGCTGGACGAGCCGGTGGGTGTGTCGTCGTGACCCTGCTGGCCCCCACCGGGTCGGGGCGCCCGCCCGCCGCGCCACCGGCAGCCCGGTCCGGGCGACGCCGACTCCTGCCGTACCTCCTGTTGTTGCCGGGCGCGGCCTGGCTGCTCATCTTCTTCGGTGTGCCGCTCGTGCAGTTGGCGGCGGCCAGCCTGTACGACCCCAGCGGCTCGCTCTCCACCGGGTACGCGATGACCTGGGCGGTCAACAACTACCCGGACGTGCTCCAGGCGTACTGGCCGCAGTTCCTGCGCTCGTTCGGCTACGCCGGGCTGGCCCTGGTGCTGGCGTTGCTGCTGGGCTACCCACTGGCGTACGCCATCGCGCAGAAGGCCGGCCGCTGGAAGAACCTGCTGCTGGTGTGCGTCGTCGCCCCGATGTTCACCAGCTTCCTGGTCCGCACGCTGGCCTGGAAGACGATCCTGTCGGACAACGGCGCGCTCGTCGGTCTGCTGCGCGACGTGCACCTGCTCGCCCCGGACGGTCGGCTGCTGGCCACCCCGTTCGCTGTGGTGCTCGGCCTGACGTACAACTTCCTGCCGTTCCTGGTGCTGCCGCTGTACGCGAGCCTGGAGCGGCTGGACCCGCGGTTGCTGGAGGCGGCCACCGACCTGTACGCGAGCCCGGTGCAGGCGTTCCGTCGGGTGACGCTGCCGCTGTCCATGCCCGGTCTGGTCGCCGGCACGCTGCTGTTCTTCATCCCGGCCAGCGGCGACTACATCAACGCGGAGCTGCTCGGCACCCCGAACGAATACATGATCGGCAACGTCATCGACTCGGCGTTCCTGGTCCGACTGGACTACCCGCAGGGCGCCGCGCTGTCGTTCCTGCTGATGGCGGCGATCCTCGCGGTGGTCTTCGGCTACCTCCGTCGAGCCGGCACGGAGGAGGTCCTGTGAGGGTTTCCCGCTGGTTGGCGGACCGCTGGGTGATGATCGTGGCGTTGCTGGTGCTCGGCTACCTGGCGCTGCCGATCCTGGTGGTGGCGGGGCTGTCGTTCAACCGGCCGTCGAGCCGGCTCTCGTACGACTTCAACGAGTTCACTCTGGACAACTGGCGGCAGCCGTGCGCCACCTCGGACATGTGCGACGCGGTGGTCCGCAGCGTGCAGATCGGCTTCATCGCCACGGTGGTCGCCACAGTGCTCGGCACCCTGATGGCGTTCGCGCTGGTCCGGCACCGCTTCCGGGGCCGATCCGGGATCAACGTCCTGATCTTCCTGCCGATGGCCACCCCGGAACTGGTGATGGGCACGTCGCTGCTGGCCCTGTTCGTGTCGGCGGGCGTACCGCAGGGTTTCTGGACCATCGTGATCGCGCATGTGATGTTCTGCGTGTCGTTCGTGGTGGTCACCGTCAAGGCGCGGCTCGCCGGGATGGACCGGCGGCTTGAGGAGGCCGCCATGGACCTCTACGCCAACGAGTGGCAGACCTTCCGGCGGATCACCCTGCCGCTGGTGCTGCCCGGCATCGTGGCCGCCGCGTTGCTGGCCTTCTCGCTCAGCTTCGACGACTTCATCATCACGAACTTCAACGCCGGCACCACCGTCACGTTCCCGATGTACGTGTGGGGCGCCGCCCAGCGTGGCATCCCACCGCAGGTCAACGTGATCGGCACGGCGATGTTCGCTGTCGCGTTGCTGCTCGTGGGGCTCAGCTCGCTGCGCGGTCGACGGGCCCGCCGCGCCGCGCTGCTCTCCGGGCCGTCAGGTCACCCGCGTCGGTCGTCATGACCCGCCCCGATGCTCCGGACCACCCGGCGGGCGCGCGGTCATGACACTCCCACATACCGGCCGGGCGTTGGCCGACGCCGCACCCGTGCCGTACTGGCTCGACCGCCCGGACCGCCCTGACCCGCTACCGCCGCTGAGCGGTCGGCACTCCGCCGACCTGCTGGTGATCGGCGGTGGTTACAGCGGACTGTGGGCCGCGCTGTTGGCGAAACAGGCGGACCCGGACCGGGACGTGCTGCTCGTCGACGCCGGGACCTGCGGTTGGGCGGCCTCCGGGCGCAACGGCGGTTTCTGCGCCGCCTCGCTGACCCACGGCCTCGCCAACGGTGTCGAGCGGTTCCCCGACGAGGTCGGCGAGTTGGAACGCCTCGGCCGGGACAACCTGAACGCCATCGCCGCCACCGTCGAGAAGTTCAACATCGACTGCGACTTCGAGCGCACCGGTGAGCTGGCCGTCGCCGTCGAGCCGTACCAACTCGACGGGCTGGCCGCCGACGCGGACCTGGCCCGCCGGTACGGGCACCGGGTGCGGTTGCTCGACCGGGACGAGGTGCGCGCCGAGGTGCACTCACCGACGTACCTGGGTGGGATGTTCGACGCCGACCGGGTGGCCATGGTGGACCCGGCGAAGCTGGCCTGGGGGCTGCGCCGCGCCTGCCTCGACCTCGGCGTACGCGTGCACGAGCACACCCGGGTCACCGGACTGCGCGCCGACGGTGCGGCAGTGCACGCCAGCACCCTGGGCGCCGGTCCCGCCGCGCACCCGGCCGACAGTGGCCGGGCCGACACCAGTGCCGCCGGCCTGCCCGGCTCGATCCGGGCGCGCCGGGTCGTGCTGGCCACCAACGCGTTCCCGCCGCTGCTACGCCGACTGCGGGCGTACCTGGTGCCCGTCTACGACCACGTGCTGATGACCGAGCCGCTCACCCCCGCCCAGCGCGACGCCATCGGGTGGCGCAACCGGCAGGGGCTCGCCGACACCGCCAACCAGTTCCACTACTACCGGATCACCACCGACGGACGGATCCTCTTTGGCGGCTACGACGCCGTCTACCACTACGGCAACCGGGTAGCGCCCGAGTTGGAACAACGACAGGCCACCTTCACCACCCTCGCCCGCCACTTCTTCACCACGTTCCCGCAGCTCGCCGACGTGCGGTTCAGCCACCGCTGGGGCGGAGTCATCGACACCTGCACCCGGTTCTGCCCGTTCTTCGGCACCGCCTACGGCGGTCGGCTGGCGTACGCGGCCGGCTACACCGGCCTCGGCGTCGGGGCCACCCGCTTCGGGGCCCGGGTGCTGCTCGACCTGCTCGACGGCGGGAACACCCCGCTGACCCGGCTCGACCTGGTTCGCCGCAAGCCACTGCCGTTCCCACCGGAACCCGTCCGCGCGGTCGGCATCAATCTCACCCGCTGGTCACTGGCCCGCGCCGACGCGCGCGAGGGTCGGCGCGACCTCTGGCTCCGTACTCTCGATCGTTTCGGTTTGGGGTTTGATTCCTGATGCGTGTCCTCCTCGTCGGCGCCGGTGGCGTCGGCTCCGCCGCCGTAGCCATCGCCGCCCGACGGACCTTCTTCGAGACCATCGTGGTGGCCGACCACGACCCCGTTCGGGCCCAACGGGCGGTCGCCGGGCACGGTGACCGTTTCGTCGCCGCCCAGGTGGACGCCTCCTCGGCCGACGCGGTCACCGCACTGTGCCGGGAGCACCGGATCACGCACGTGTTGAACGCCGTCGACCCGCGGTTCGTCATGCCGATCTTCGACGGCGCGTTCGCGGCCGGCGCGGACTACCTCGACATGGCGATGTCGCTGTCACACGTCGAGACCGGCGTGAAGCTCGGCGACGAACAGTTCGCGGTGGCCGACACCTGGTCGGCGGCCGGTCGGCTGGCGCTGTGCGGCATCGGGGTCGAGCCCGGCCTCTCCGACGTCTTCGCCCGTTACGCCGCCGACGAACTGTTCAGCGAGATCGACGAGATCGGTGTCCGGGACGGGGCGAACCTGACAGTCGACGGGTACGACTTCGCGCCCTCGTTCTCCATCTGGACGACGATCGAGGAGTGCCTGAACCCGCCGGTCATCTGGGAGAAAGACCGGGGCTGGTTCACCACCGAACCGTTCTCCGAGCCGGAGGTCTTCCACTTCCCCGAGGGGATCGGGCCGGTCGAGTGCGTCAACGTCGAGCACGAGGAGGTGCTGCTCATCCCGCGCTGGGTCAAGGCCCGGCGGGTCACCTTCAAGTACGGCCTGGGCGACGAGTTCATCGAGGTGCTCAAGACGCTGCACAAGCTCGGCCTGGACTCCGTCTCCCCGGTGCGGGTACGCGGCGTCGAGGTCTCCCCGCGCGACGTGGTCGCCGCGAGCCTGCCCGACCCGGCCACGCTCGGCGCCCGGATGCGCGGTAAGACCTGCGCCGGCACCTGGGTACGCGGCCTCGGCCCGGACGGGCAACCCCGCGAGGTCTACCTGTACCACGTGGTTGACAACGAGTGGTCGATGCGGGAGTACGGGCACCAGGCGGTGGTCTGGCAGACCGCCGTCAACCCGGTCGTCGCCTTGGAGTTGCTCGCCAGCGGCGCGTGGGCCGGCGTGGGCGTGCTCGGGCCGGAGGCGTTGCCCCCGATGCCCTTCCTCGACCTGCTGAACGGTTACGGCTCACCATGGGCGATGGAGGAACGGTGAGCTCATCCCGTTGACGGCATAGCGACAGTTCCGTCGCCGTAGTTCGATCTCCGACCTCTGTCGATGCGGTGCGTGGTGATCTGCGGCTTTTGTTGGTGCTGATACCCGCACGATCGGCCCTGCCCCGCCAGCCTGGAGGGTTGCCGCACCTGCCGACTCGTCGCCCGCCAACGCGCCCACCGATCTTTCCCGCGAAGCGAAAGGCGCAGGTGACGAACACGACGGGGGATATTGCACGCCGTGTTTGCGACGACACTCATCGCCGTGACGATGCAACCACCACAGCACCCGGGGCCGCCGTACCCGCCGTCGTTCGACCAGACGCCCCGACCGAACTGGTTCCGCCGGGCCACTCCCGCCAGCCGGGTCGCCGTGATCCTCGGCTCGGTCACGCTGTCGATCCTGCTGCTCTGCTGCACCGGCACCGCCATCGTCGGCGCGTTGACCGGCGAGCCGGAGCCGACCAAGACCGGCACCGCCGCCGAGCAACCGCAACAGCCGATCCTGGCCGCGCCCGGCGAGCCGACCGAGGAGGCCCCGGCCCAGGAGGAGTCGCCGATCGCCGCGCCCTCCACAGTGCCCTCGTCGGTGCCTGCCACGGCGCCCTCGTCGGCGGCGGCCGTGCCGGTGGTGCAGGTGACGACCGTGACGGAAAAGGCCACCATCCGGTACGGCGAGCGGACCGTCAAGGACTCGTCACTGGCCGAGGGCAAACGGGTCGTCCGAACCAAGGGCGTGAACGGCGTCCGGACCATGACCTACGAGGTGACCACCACCGACGGCGTGCGGACGGCCAAGAAGCTGGTCACATCCGCAGTGACGAAGCAGCCGGTGACCCAGGTCGTGGCCGTCGGCACCAAGAAGCCGCAGTCGTCGAAGTGCGACCCGAACTACAGCGGCTGCGTCCCGATCGCCAGCGACGTCGACTGCGCGGGTGGCAGTGGCAACGGTCCCGCGTACGTCAGCGGGCCGATCAGGGTGATCGGCGACGACATCTACGACCTGGACCGAGACGGCGACGGCATAGCCTGCGACTAGTCCCAAACCCCGGCCTGCGTCGCGCCCCACCCCCTCACCCACGCGATCTTGCACTTTCTGCGGTTACTTATGCCTCCCATCGGACATATCGTCGACAGAAAGTGCAAGATCGCGGGGGTGAGGGGTTTGGGGTGGGGGGTTTGGGGGTTGGTGCTAGCACGGCTGAGGTTGTTGTGGGGGTTGTCCACAGGGGAGTTGGTTTTCCACAGGTAGTTGTTGCGGGGCACTGGCGGAGGTCCGGGTCGGTCAGCCTCCCTCCATGGCAACTCAGTTGTGGCGTACGGACGCGCTGATGCGGCAGCTCACCGTTGGACGGATTCGTACTCGGCTCGACCGCGAGGAAATCCTGCGTGTGCGCAGAGGGGTCTACGCCGACAAGCCCTGCGACGACGACGACGAACTGCGTGCCCTGATGCTCCGGCTGCCCGACGGAGCGATGTTGGCGAGACAGAGTGCCGCCCGCCGATACGGCTTCGGGGTCCTGCGCGACGATCTGATCCACATCCAGTTGCCCGCCGAGGTGCCGAAGCCCCGTCTGCCCGGGGTGGTCGTTCACCGGACGGTCTTACCCGCTCGGCCGGTCTTCGTCGCAGGCCTGCCCTGCGTGCCGCCGGCGCGTTGCGCAGTCGACCTTGCTCGCGCCGCTCGTCGGGTCGACGCACTCCCAGTGCTCGACGCCGCGCTGCGGTCGGGCTTGGTCACCCAGGATGACCTGCTGGTCGAGGTGGCGGCCCACAACGCATTGCGGGGCGTCCGCCAGGCCCGCCAGCTCGTCCCGCTGGCAGACGGCAGGGCGGAGTGCCGCCAGGAAAGCCAGTTACGGCTGATCCTGCTCGACGGAGGCCTGCCGCCGCCGGAGCCGCAACTATGGGTGGCCGACCGCCACGGCATCCCTCTGTACCGGCTCGATCTGGGTTACCGCGAACGCCGAATCGGCATCGAGTACGACGGACTGTCGCACCTGAACCGCGATCGACTCAGGCACGACCGTGAGCGGATCAACTGGCTGGCCGCAGCGGGTTGGCGGATGCGCTACTTCACCGACCGAGACCTCTACCACCGCCCCGAACACATCAAAGCCACCATCCGCGCAGCCCTCTCCTAACCACCCCCGTGCCGTGCCCCTGCCCGTGCCCTCACCCTCGCCGATCTTGCACTTTCTGCCCCGACAAAAAACGCCTTACTCATATTTCGGCAACACAAAGTGCAAGATCGCGGGGTGGGGCGGGGCCGGGCGGGGTGGGGCGGGGGGTGACTTTCGGGGGTCTTGTGACGCGGGTCACTGTTGAGTGCTTTGGCTCTTCGTGGTGTTGGGACGTTTGGCGCGGGGCGTGTGAGACGGGGACGAAGGGCGCGGGGGCTGGGTTGAGGTGGTTTGCCCGCTGGACAGCCGCGTGGAGGATGGCTGCGGCGGGTGCTTACAGAACCCTTAACCCGGGCCTGCGACGGTATGCCGGGCAAGCCGAACTGGGGGAGCGGGAAAACGTGCGGGTGCTGGTGGCGGACGACGAGCGGTTGTTGGCGGACACGGTGGCCGAAGGGCTGCGCCGCCTCTCGATGGCCGTGGACGTCTGCTACGACGGTGACGGTGCGCTGGAGCGGGTCGGGGTGAACCGGTACGACGTGGCGGTGCTGGACCGGGACATGCCCGGACACACCGGCGACGAGGTGTGCCGCAGCATCGCCGACTCGCAGGTGGGCACCCGGGTGCTGCTGCTCACTGCGGCGGCGGGCATCCGGGACCGGGTGGAGGGCCTCGGCCTCGGCGCGGACGACTACCTGACCAAGCCGTTCGCCTTCGCCGAGTTGGTGGCCCGGGTGCAGGCCCTCGGGCGACGGTCGACGCCGGCGCTGCCACCGGTGCTCGCCCAGGACGGTCTGGCCCTGGACGTGGGTCGGCACCTGGCCACCCGGGACGGTCGCCCTCTCGCGTTGAGCCCCAAGGAGTTCGCGGTGCTGCACGTGCTGCTGCGCGCGGACGGCCAGGTGGTCAGCGCCGAGGAGTTGCTGGAGCAGGCCTGGGACGAGTTCGCCGACCCGTTCACCAACGCCGTACGGGTCACCGTGATGACGCTGCGCAAGAAACTCGGCGATCCCGCGATCATCCATACCGTCCCGAAGGCCGGCTACCGCATCGGCGGCACGGCGTGAGCTGGACGCCCCGACGTCGGGTGCTGCTGGTGGGGCTGTTGGCGCTGCTGGCCGGCCCGGTACTGCCGGCGATGGGCAAGTGGCTGTCGGGGGTGACCTGGAACTGGGGGCAGCAGTTCTGTGACCTGCCCGTGCCGGGGATGTCGGCGGTGTGTCGCAACGTACGGCCGGGGGCGTTCATGCTGCCCCTGGTGGCCGTCCTGCTCGTGACCCTCGCCGTCCTGGTGGGGCTCTGGTTCGCCGCGGCGTGGTGCCTGCGCCCGGTCGCTGACCTGGCCGGGCCGATCGGGCAGCTCGGCCCGCAGAACCTCGGTCACCGGATCCGGCCCCGGGGCGGCGACGAGTTGGCCCGGCTGTCGAGGGCGATCGACGAGATGATGGAACGCGTCTCCGCCGGGTACGAGGGGCAGCGGCGGTTCGCCGCGAACGCCTCGCACGAGCTGCGTACGCCCCTCGCCGTGCAGCGGACGCTCATCGAGGTCGGTATGGCCAGGGCGCTCACCGGCGAGCAGTTGGAGTTGCTGACCAGTCAGCTGCTGGAGACCAACGAGCGCAACGAACGACTGATCGAGGGCCTGCTCGCGCTCAGCGAGAGCGACCAGGGTCTCCGTTCGCGGATACCGCAGCGGTTGGACGCGATCGTCGAGGCGGTGCTGGCCGGTTACCTGGACCGGGCCCGGGAGGCCGGCGTCACCGTGGAGACCCATCTCGAACCCCGGGTGGTCGTCGGCGAGCGGGTGCTGCTGGAACGACTGGTCACCAACCTGGTGGAGAACGGGATCAAGTACAACAGGCCGGGCGGCTCGCTGACCGTCGTGGTGAGCGGCGTGCCGGCGCTGTCAGTGGTCAACACCGGTCAGCCCGTGCCGGCCGAGGCGGTCGCCGGTCTGTTCGAGCCGTTCCGCCGGCTCGCCCGGGACCGGACCTCGCAGGGCGGTGGGGCCGGGCTGGGCCTGGCCATCGCCCGTTCGATCACCCAGGCCCACGACGGCATCATCGCGGCCCGGCCCGCCGAGTACGGCGGCCTGCGGGTCGACGTCCAGCTACCCACCTTGAACTGACACTTCCACCCACAGTCACCGGGGTCCACGTACCGCTGGACCCTGCCTGTGGCGTGCCCGAAAAGGAGAGACGATGACAGGCACAGTTGGTCAGGTCCGGGCCGATGTCGAGGAGGCCAGCCGCTGGCTGGCCGGCCACGTGGTCCGCACCCCCGTGCTGCGCTCCCCGGTGATCGACGAGCTTGCCGGGGCACGGGTGCTGCTCAAGGCGGAGAACCTCCAGCACGGCGGCTCGTACAAGATGCGGGGTGCGCTGCGTGCGGTCGGCCGCCTCGCGGTGGCCGGCCACACCGGGGTGATCGCGCAGAGCACCGGCAACCACGCCGTGGCGGTGGCGTTGGCGGCCCGGCAGCACGGGCTCGCGGCGACAGTGGTGCTGCCGGTCGACGCCGCGTCGACGAAGGTCGACCGGGCGCGCGCGGCGGGGGCGCGGGTGGTGTTCGCCGGCACCAGCGTCGAGGAGCGGGTGGCGGTGGCCAACGGGCTCAGCGACGAGAGCGGTCACCCCGTCGTCGACGCGTACGACCACCCGGACGTGATCGCCGGGCAGGGCACCGCGAGCCTGGAGCTGATCGAGGACGCCGAGCGCGCGGGGACGCCGTTGGACGCGTTGGTCGTACCGGTGGGTGGTGGTGGCGGGGTTGCCGGAGCGTGCCTGGCCGCCGCCGGCTCCGGCATCGAGGTGTACGGCGTGGAGCCGGTGGGTTGCGACTCGCTCGCCCGCAGCCTGGAGGCAGGTGTACGCGTGCCGGTAGCGCCGGCGACCACCATCGCGGACGGGCTGCGGCCGTCCTGCGTGGGGGAGCTGCCGTTCGCCATCGTGCGGGACACGCTGCGTGGGGTCGTCCGGGTCGACGACGACGAGATCGCGGCGGCGTTCCGGCTGATCCTGACGGAGCTCAAGGTGCTCGCCGAGCCTTCCGGGGCGGCGGGCCTGGCCGGGGGCCCCCCCCCGGGCCCCGGCCCCGGGGGGGGGAGGGGGGGGGGCCCCCGCCCCGCGCCGCCC
>NZ_JBEZEH010000173.1:0-16067 GCF_040648775.1 Micromonospora sp. NPDC049089 | reverse complement strand
CGCCCAGCGCGTCGACCGGGCCGCCGCCGTTGGGCTCGTACAGCCGGATGTGGCAGACTCGCGGCTCGGCACGTCTCGATCTCACCGCCGACGGAGGTGATCATGCGACCGATACACAGCAGGCTGGCGGCGACCGCCGCCGGGCTGATGCTGCTGCCGGTTGCCCTGGTCGGCTGCGGGATCGGCGACAAGGACGAGGAGAAATCGGCCCCCAAGCCGGCCCGGGCCCCCGCCGAGGAGGCCGCCACCCGCTCCCGTGAGCGCGTGCAGGCGTACCTCGACGCCATGACGGCCAAGGACGTCGCCGCCGGCCGCAGCCAGCTCTGTGCTCTGCTGCACGACGGCTTCGACCGTGGTGCCACCGGCCCCAACGGTGACTTCGCCGACCACTTCCAGGTGCCGGAGGCGGCCATCACGGACATCCGGTCCGGTCCGCTCGGGCAGGAGGTCCGCGTCTCGGTCTCGGTCGCGGTCGGCAAGCGCACAGTCGTCCGGCCGTTGGTCTTCACCGTCACCCGCGACGGCAGCGACTGGTGCATCGCCGGGGAGGCGCCGGACAAAACGACGGTCGCCAGCCCGACGCCGACCGGTGTTGTCCCCTCGCCTGCGTCCTGACCAGCGCCCGGCAGATTGATCTCCCATCTGCCGGAACCGTCCCCCTCGCCGCCCGCGCACCGCGACCATCGCCGTAGGCTTTCTGTCATGCGCCATGAGTGGCATCAGCTGAGCCATCCCGCGGTGGGCAGCCCGGGCCTGCAGACCAGCCGACCGACGGTCGACTCCGCCGAAGACATCGCGCTCGGTCTGGACCGATGGCGGGAACTGCCCCGCGAGCAGGTCCCGCCGTGGTCCGACCCGGCCGCCGTGGCCGCGGTCTGCAAGGTCCTCGACACAGTGCCGTCGGTCGTCGCGCCCTACGAGGTGGACCAGCTCCGGCAGAAGCTCGCCCTGGTCTGCGAGGGCAAGGCGTTCCTGTTGCAGGGTGGTGACTGCGCCGAGACGTTCGTGGACAACACCGAGAGCCACCTGCTGGCCAACGCCCGCACCCTGCTCCAGATGGCGATCGTGCTCACCTACGGCGCGTCGCTGCCGGTGGTCAAGGTCGCGCGGGTCGCCGGGCAGTACACGAAGCCCCGCTCGCTGCCGACCGACGCCCGCGGCCTGCCCGCGTACCGCGGCGACATGATCAACTCGCTGGAGGCCGACCCGGCCGCCCGGGTCGCCGACCCGCAGCGCATGATCCGCGCGTACGCGAACTCGGCGGCGGCGATGAACATGCTCCGGGCGTACCTCGCCGGCGGGCTCGCCGACCTGCACGCCGTGCACGACTGGAACAAGGGCTTCGTGAAGAACTCCCCGGCGGGGGAGCGTTACGAGGCGATCGCCCGGGAGATCGACCGGGCGCTGGCCTTCATCCGGGCCTGCGGCATGACCGACGACGAGGCGCTGCGCACCGTCACGCTCTACTGCTCACACGAGGCCCTGGCCCTGGAGTACGACCGGGCGCTCACCCGGGTCTCCGACCGTCGGGCGTACGGGCTCTCCGGGCACTTTCTGTGGATCGGCGAGCGCACCCGGCAGATCAGCGGCGCGCACATCGACTTCATCTCCCGGATCGCCAACCCGATCGGGGTCAAGCTCGGCCCGACCACCTCCCCGGACGAGGCGATCGAGTTGTGCGAGAAGCTCAACCCGGACAACATCCCCGGTCGACTCACCCTGATCAGTCGGATGGGCAACCACCGGGTACGCGACGCGCTGCCGCCGATCGTCGCCAAGGTCACCGCCGCCGGGGCCAAGGTGGTCTGGCAGTGCGACCCGATGCACGGCAACACGCACGAGTCGTCCAACGGCTACAAGACCCGGCACTTCGACCGCATCGTCGACGAGGTGCTCGGCTACTTCGAGGTGCACCGTGGGCTGGACACCCACCCCGGCGGCCTGCACGTCGAGTTGACCGGCGAGGACGTCACCGAGTGCCTCGGCGGCGCCCAGGGGATCGAGGATCTCGACCTGCCCGACCGGTACGAGACCGCCTGCGACCCCCGACTGAACACCCAGCAGTCGTTGGAGTTGGCCTTCCTCGTAGCGGAAATGCTGCGTGGCTGAGCTTGCGGGCCCGCAGTCGGCAGTCGGAGGATGACCATGGCTGACGCGAGGAGTGAGCTTGCGAGCCGGCAGTCGGCAGTTGAAAGGGATGACAGTGCCTGATCTTTTCGTGGACCTGCGGTCCGACACGGTGACCCGACCCACCGCCGGGATGCGGGAGGCGATGGCCGCCGCTGAGGTCGGTGACGACGTCTACGGCGAGGACCCGAGCGTCAACGCGCTGGAGGCCGAGGTCGCCGCGTTGTTCGGGCACGAGGCGGCGCTGTTCGCACCGAGTGGCTCGATGGCGAACCAGATCGCCCTGCAACTGCTGGTCCCGCCCGGCGACGAGTTGCTCTGTGACGCCGACGCGCACGTGGTCACGTACGAGATCGGCGCCGCGGCCGCGTACGGCGGGATCTCCTCGCGGACCTGGCCCTCAGTGGGCGCGGACATCGACCCGGAGGTGGTGGCCGGGATGATCCGGCCGGACGGTTACTTCGCCGTCCCCACCCGGGCGATCGCCGTCGAGCAGACCCACAATCGCGGCGGCGGCGGGGTGATTCCGCTGGCGACCCTGCGGGATCTGCGCGGGGTGGCTGACGAGGCGGGCGTCGCGCTGCACTGTGACGGCGCCCGGATCTGGCACGCGCACGTCGCCGACCGGGTGCCACTGATCGAGTACGGCCGGCTCTTCGACACGCTGTCGGTGTGCCTCTCCAAGGGTCTCGGCGCGCCGGTCGGTTCGCTGCTGGTGGGCAGCGCGGACAAGATCGAACGTGGCCGGCTGATCCGTAAGCGGATGGGCGGGGGCATGCGCCAGGCCGGCATTCTCGCCGCCGCCGGTCGCTACGCGCTCGCGCAGCACATCGACCGGTTGGCCGACGATCACGCGAAGGCTGCTCGGCTCGCCGAGGCGGTGGCGCCGTTCGGTGTGCTGGCTACCACTGTCCGTACCAACCTGGTCGCGCTGGACCTCACCAAGCACACCCTGGACGCTCGGGCCCTGGCCGCCGCGGCGCGGGCCGAGGGCGTACTGATCTCCGTGCTCGGCCCTCGTACCGCCCGCCTGGTCACCCACCTGGGCCTCAGCGACGCGGACATCGACCGCGCCCTGGCAGCCCTACCCCGCATCCTCGCCGCAGCCTAAAACCCCACCCCACCCACCTTGGCCCCCGTTCACCTCGGTGATCAAGAGGTTGGCGTCAGATTCCGACCTCGGGCTGACGCAAACCTCTTGATCAACAAGGGTGGGTCAGGGGTGGGACAGGCGGGTGAGGGTGGCGATGTCGGCGGCGTGGCCCACATGCTTCTCGCTGGGGGTTTCCACGACGATCGGGACGCCAGCGGTCGCCGGGTGCGCCATCAGCTCGGCGAAGGCGGGCTCGCCGATGCTGCCCTTGCCGATGTTCTCGTGCCGATCCCGGGTGGAGCCGCACAGATCCTTCGAGTCGTTGGCGTGAATCAGCCGCAGCCGGTCCGCGCCGACAGTGGCCACCAGGGTGTCCAGGGTCGCCGTCATGCCGCCCTCGGCCGCCAGGTCGTGGCCGGCCGCCCAGGCGTGGCAGGTGTCGAAGCAGACCCCGAGCATGGGGTGCCCGTCCACCGCGTCCAGGTAAGGCCCGAGCTGCTCCACCCGGGAAGCCAGTGAGCGGCCACCGCCGGCGCTCGGCTCGACCAGCAACATCGGCCCGCCGGCGTCGGCAGCCCAGTCGAGCAGCGGCAGCAGCACCTCGCGGACCTGTCCCATCGCCGCCTCGGCGTGCCCCTCGTCCACCGAACTGCCCGCGTGGAACACCACCCCGCGCGCACCGATCGCCACGCCCCGACGAAGCGCGTGCGCCAGCGTCTGGCCCGACTTCTCGACAGTGGCAGGGGTGGGCGAGCCGAGGTTGACCAGCAGAGCGGCGTGGATGAACGCGGGAATGCCCCGCTCGGCGCAACCGTCGCGGAACAGCGCGTCCTGCACCGGGTCGCCGTCGGGCAGTGCCCAGCCTCGCGAGTTGGAGACGTAGACCTGCACCACCTGCGCGCCGGTCGCGTCGGCGTACGGCAGGGCAGCCTTCGCCAGCCCACCCGAGGTCGGAGTGTGCGTGCCCACCGGCCGCACGGAGATCGTCGGCATCAGAAGCACGTCAGGGTGACCGGGGTGCCGGGCGCCACCTGCGAATTCTCGCCCGGGATCTGGATCCGGACCACGGCGTTCGGGTTGATCGCCATCGTCACCGGGAAGCCCTGGCCCTCCAACGCCTGCTTGGCCTGCTGGCACGGCAGGTCGATCACCCGCGGCATGGCGAGCAGCGGTGGCCCCTTGCTGACGTCCAGCTTGACCTCGGTGCCCTTCTCCACACCGGCGCCATCGGCCGGGCTCTGGCCGAGGATCTCGTCCCTCGGCTTGTCGGATTCCTTGTAGGTCTCCTTCAGCACCAGGTTGAGCTGGGCCAGGGTCGTCCGGGCGTCGGTCAGGCTCTTGCCGACCAGGTTCGGCACCGTCACCGGCGCCCTGCCCCGACTCAGAATGAGGGTGACCTTCGCACCGGGTTTGACCTCGGTGCCGACCTTCGGGGAGCTGTCCACCACGACCCCGGCCGGCAGGCTGTCGTCGTAGCGGGGGGTGCCCTTGGCCACCACCAGCTTCACGTTGACCAGGTCCGCCTCGGCGAGCTCGAACTCCTTGCCGATCACGTCCGGTACGGGGAAACGCTCCGGACCGAGGGAGAGGGTCAGGGTGATCGTGCCACCCTTGAGGATCTCGGCGGCGGAGGCCGGGTTCTGCTCCAGCACGCTGTCCTTCGGGGCCTTCTCGTCGAAGCGCGGCTCAGCGTACGCGACGAGAAGCCCGGCGCGGTCGGCCCGCGCCTGCGCATCGGCCTTGCTCAGGCTCACCAACTGCGGAGCGTCCGTGTAGCGGCCGACACCGAACCACCAACCCCCGAGCGCGGCCACCAGGCCCAGCGTCACGACCACGGCTGCGACGGCCAGCCGACCACGAGGGCTGCTCAGCAGCGTGCTGCGCAGCGCGGCGAGCCGGGCGCCCAGGCCCTCCGCCGGCTCCGGGGCAGCCCGACGCCGCCCCGGCCCCTGGCTGCTGGCGCCCTCGGGCAGGCGTGCCCACGACGGGCGGTTGGGCGGCTGGAGCGTCGCGACCATCATGGTCGGCTGAGAGAGCGACGGTGCGTCACTGACCGG
The DNA here is from genome assembly GCF_040648775.1 of Micromonospora sp. NPDC049089. Taxonomy (NCBI): domain Bacteria; kingdom Bacillati; phylum Actinomycetota; class Actinomycetes; order Micromonosporales; family Micromonosporaceae; genus Micromonospora; species Micromonospora sp. NPDC049089. The sequence continues at coordinate 10,790 of NZ_JBEZEH010000173.1, read as the reverse complement.
GCTGAGTACCGCGGTGTGGCTGTTGGCGTCGCCCAGACGATCCCGGGCCACCTGCACCTCGGTCAACAACGCGCCGGCGTCCGCGGGCCGTGCTCCCGGGTCGCGGCGGGTGGCCCGCTGCACCAGGTCGTCGAGGACCGACGGCAGGCCCGGCACCAACGTCGAGGGCGCCGGCACGTCCCGGTCGACGTGCTGCCAGGCGACGTCCACCGGGCGGTCCCCGTCGTACGGCACCCGACCGGTGAGCATCTCGAAGAGCACGATGCCGGCCGAGTAGACGTCGGTGCGCGGATCGGCGCGGCCCTCGGTGACCAGCTCCGGGGCGACGTACGCCACGGTGGCCATCAGCTGGTTGCCCTGCTCCTCGTCGGCGCTCGCCTCGACCGCCCGGGCCAGCCCGAAGTCGGCCACCTTCACGACGCTGTCGACCAGGTTGGCGACGCCACCGGTAGGCGCCTCCGCGACCAGCACGTTCTCCGGCTTGACGTCGCGGTGCACGAGACCGGCCCGGTGCGCGGCGGCGATCGCGGCGAGCATCTGCTCGGCGATGGCCAGCGCCTCGTCCGGGTTGAGCCGGCGTCGCTCGGCCAGCACGTCCCGCAGCGTGCGGCCACGGACGTACTCCATGACCAGGTACGGGAGGCCGGCGTGCGTGCCCTGGTCGTAGACCGCCACCACGTTTGGGTGGGTCAGCCGGGCGATGGTCTTCGCCTCGTCGGTGAACCGGGCCACGAAGTTGGCGATCCGGGCCCGTGCCTCGCTCGCCTGGGTCGGGTGAATGATCTTGACAGCGACGGTGCGCTCTAGGCGTTCGTCGGTGGCGGTGTACACGGTCGCCATGCCACCACGGGCCACGCGACCGCGAATGCGGTAGCGCCCGTCGATCAGCGAGCCCAGCAACGTGTCGGCGACCTGAGTGTCCATCGGCAGGCAGTCTATGTGTCCAGAGGGTGAAGGATGAACAGGATGCTACAGCCGTACGCCGAACCGGTCCGTCCCGCCGCGTTCCCCGCCCCTTGTTCGCTGGTCAGCGGCGATCAGGAAAGAGGACGCGGAGGGGCCGCCCGGGGTGCCGGTGGCTCGTCGCGGCGGCGGCGTGGCAGGGTGGTCGGGTGACCGAACCCGTACCCGACCAGGCCGCGCCCGGCCTGGAGCTCGCCGGCCCCACCGACCCGGCCGACTGGTTGACCCTGCCCGACGTCGCCGAACGCCTCGACGTGTCGATCAGCAAGGTGCACCAGATGATCCGTGACCGGGAGCTGTTGGCGGTCCGCCGCGACGGCGTCCGCCGGATCCCAGCGGACCTGGTTGCCAACCAGACCGTGCTCAAGCACCTGCCCGGCGTGCTCAATCTGCTCTCCGACAACGGCTACGACGACGAGGCCGTCCTGCGCTGGCTCTACGAGCCGGACGACACCCTCCCCGGTGCCACCCCGGCCGCCGCCCTCTCCGGCGACCAGGCCCGCGAGGTGAAGCGCCGAGCCCAAGCCCAAGGCTTCTAGCCCCCACCCTCGCACCCGCCCCACCGCGCTTCCGCGCTTCGCGCCTTCCGGCGTTGATCATGAGGTTGGCGGCGCGACACGCCGAGGCGAAGGTCGCCAACCTCATGATCAACCCGGTGGGGCGGCGGGTGGGGGGCGGCCCGGTGGGGCAGCCCGGCGGGGCGGGTGGGGGCGGTGGGATTAGTCGGCTCGGCGGGTTGCGGCTATGGCCAGGTCGACCAGGGCTTGGCGGGCCTCGGTGTCGAGGTCGACGGCGGTCAGGGCGGCCAGGGCGGCGTCGGTGAGTGTGGCGATCCGCTGTTCGGTACGGGCCAGCGCCCCGCTCCCCGAGATCACCTCGCGGAGCCGGGCCACCCCGTGCTCGTCCAGCTCCGGGTCGCCGAGGTGGCCGAGCAGCAGCTCGCGGCCCGCGTCGTCGGTGGCCTCCACGGCCGCCGCCACCAGGTAGGTGCGCTTGCCCTCGCGCAGATCGTCCCCGGCCGGCTTGCCGGTCAACGTCGGGTCGCCGAAGACCCCCAGCACGTCGTCGCGGAGCTGGAACGCCTCGCCCAGCGGCAGCCCGTACGCCGAGTAGGCCGTCCGCACGTCCTCCGGCGCGTCGGCCAGCGCGGCGCCGAGCAGCATCGGACGCTCGACGGTGTACTTCGCGGACTTGTACCGGGCGACCTTGCTGGCCCGCTCCACCGAGGTGTCCCCGGTGACCTGCGTCAGCACGTCGAGGTACTGCCCGACGGTGACCTCGGTGCGCATCTCGTCGAAGACCGGCCGGGCCCGGGCCAACGACCACAGGTCCAGGCCGGCGGAGTGCAGCAGTTCGTCGGACCAGACCAGACACAGGTCACCGAGCAGGATGGCCGCGGCGTCGCCGAAACCGTCCGGGTCACCGCCCCAGCCGGCCTCCCGGTGCCGGGTGGCGAACCGTCGGTGTACCGCGGGCTCGCCGCGTCGGGTGTCGGAACGGTCCATCAGGTCGTCGTGGATCAGGGCGCTGGCCTGGACGAACTCCAGCGCGGCCAGGGCGGTCAGCACCTGGTCGCCGTCCAGCCCGCCGGCCCCCCGGAACCCCCAGTAGGCGAATGCGGGACGCAGTCGCTTGCCGCCGCCGAGCACGAACGCCTCGATCGCCTCGGCCACCGGACCCAACGCGTCGTCCACGGCGGCGAGCCGGACCCGTTGGCCGGCCAGGAACTCGGTGAGAGCCTTGTCGACCCGCTGCCGCAGGCCGGCGCGGTCGACGGGGGACACGGGAGCAGCGTGGGTCACGCCCCGACGCTAGCCGGTCGTCCGTGCTCGTGCTCCACCGCCACGCGTAGTCCCGCCGGTGCGGCCGGTGCGGCCGGGACCCGTCCGCCCAGCCGGACGCGCGCCGGCCGCCGCGGTGCGGCCCGGCCCGGTGGCCCGCGTCGAGCCGGCCCGACGGGTGGCCGCGGCGGCCTCCGCGAGCACCACCAGCGGCACGTCCAGGACGACGGCGAGCCAGCCGAGCCAGAACCCGCCCGGCACGCGCCGCTGTCGTTCCCACCGGGAAACCTCGTGCCGACTCAACGTCGGCACCCCGGCGGCGGCACACAACTCGGCGGCGGCTCGCTGCTGGCTCCAGCCACGGGCCAGTCGGCACCGGGCCAGCAGCGGCCCGAGCTGCGCGGGACGCGGCGATGCGGGCGGGATCATGAGTCCTCCTGGCGGGCGTCGGTGCGGCGACGACCCACCCGTCCGAGCGGACGGACCGGCGTCACCGCTCGGTTGCTGACCCCCGCGCGAGACCTGGCCACCCCCGCCGCCCCTCCCGCACCGTCCCTTTCTACCTCGGAGGTACGACGCCTTCCGCCGTCAGGTCGGGGGCGCGCGGTGCGCACCCTCCGCCGGCTCACGGCGGACTCGGCGACACCGCTCACCGGCTCCCGGCGGGCCGGACGACGCAGCTCCCCGGGCCGGGCGACGCCGCCCAACGGGCCGGACGACGCCGCCCTCGGGGCCGGGTGGCACCGCCGCTGGGTGGGAAGGGCCTGGGTCCTGGTGCCATCGACCGCTAGAGTCGGGTCGTGGCGCTCGGTCTTCCCTCGACACTCCCCAATCCGCAGCCGGCGATCGGGGAGCTCATCCGTGAGCGCCAACCGACCTTCTCGTTCGAGTTCTTCCCGCCCAAGACCGAGGCGGGGGAGCAGCTGCTCTGGCAGGCCATCCGCGAGCTGGAGTCCCTGCGCCCGTCGTTCGTGTCGATCACGTACGGCGCCGGCGGCTCGACCCGGGACACCACAGTGGCGGTGACCGAGCGGATCGCCACCGAAACGACACTGCTGCCGATGGCCCACCTGACCGCGGTCAACCACTCCGTCGCCGAGCTGCGGCACGTGGTTGGCCGGCTCGCCGGGGTGGGGGTGCGCAACGTGCTGGCCGTTCGTGGTGACCCCCCGGGCAACCCGGGCGGTGAGTGGATCCGCCACCCCGAGGGCGTGGACTACGCCGAGGACCTGGTCCGGCTGGTGCGCGACGCCGGCGACTTCAGCGTCGGCGTGGCGGCCTTCCCGTACAAGCACCCCCGTTCGCCCGACGTGGCCAGCGACACCGCCCAGTTCGTCCGCAAGTGTCGGGCCGGCGCGGAGTTCGCGGTCACCCAGATGTTCTTCGACGCCGACGACTACCTGCGGCTACGTGACCGGGTGGCCGCTGCTGGCTGTGACACCCCGATCCTGGCCGGTGTGATGCCGGTGACCCAGTTCAGCACCATCGAGCGGTCCGTGCAGCTGTCCGGTGCGCCGTTCCCGCCGGCGTTGGCGGCCCGCTTCGAACGCGTCGCCGACGACCCGGACGCCGTCCGTCGGCTCGGCATCGAGCAGGCCAGCGAGATGTGCCGCCGACTGCTGGACGAGGGCGTGCCGGGGATCCACTTCATCACCCTCAACCGGTCCACCGCGACCCGCGAGGTCTGGCAGAACCTGAAGGCCGGCGCCCGCGTGTGAACGCTGCGCTTGCGACACCTGTTGCCCGGCACGACGGTTGATCCGTGGTGGGCACACAGCTGAACTGGGATCAGTACGCCACGGCGTGGGCGCGGTTGCACGGCGGGTTCGACCCTCGGGTCGCCGCGCCGGTGGTGCGCGCCTGGCTGCGATTCGCGTACCACGTCGGATACGTGCTGGGTCGACTGCGGGTCAGCCCCACCGCGGTCACCGTGGCCGGGGTGCTGCTCTGCTTCTGCGTACCGTTGCTGGTGGGCCGGCCGGGGGACGGGCCGTTCCTCGGCGCGCTGTTCGTGCTGCTCGCCGCCGTGGCGGACAGCGTGGACGGTGCGGTGGCGGTCGCCACCGGCCGCACCACCCGGCTCGGCTACGTCTACGACTCGGTCGCCGACCGGCTCGGTGAGGTGGCGTGGTTGCTGGCCTTCTGGCTGGTGGGCGCGCCAGGTGGGTTGGTGGTCGCGGGCGGCGCGCTGTCCTGGTTGCACGAGTACGTCCGGGCGCGGGCGGTCGCCGCCGGCATGCGGGAGATCGGCGCGGTGACGGTGGGCGAACGCCCCACCCGGGTCTCGGTGGCGCTGGCCGGCTTGCTGGTCGCCGGGCTGGCCGGGCTGATCGAGCCGGACCTGGCCGCTGGCACCATCACCATGGCGACCGCGGTCTGGGTGCTGCTGGCCGGTTTCGGCCTGGGGCAACTGCTCTCCAGCATCCGTCGCGCCCTGCTCGACGCCGACTGAGCGGCCGGGCCAGCCCGGCTCGACGCCGGGTCTACCAGGCGGGGCCGATCTCGTCGGCGACGATCTGCGCGGAGAGGGTCACCATCGGCAACCCACCGCCCGGGTGGGTGGATCCGCCCACCAGCCACAGTCCGTCAACCGGGCCCCGGTTCGCCGGGCGCAGTAGCCCACCGGCGGTGCCGTAGATCGAGCCACCCGGTGCGCCGGTCGCCACGTCCAGGTCGGCCGGGGTGCGGATCTCGCGGAACAGCAGCCGGTCGCGCACGTCCACGCCGCGCCGCGCCAGCACGTCCAGGATCCGGTCGGCGTACGCGTCGGCCAGCCCCGGGCGTCGCCAGTCGACAGCGCCCGCCGCGGTGCCCTGTCGGGCGGCGTTGACCAGCACGAACCACGCCTCGTGTCCGGCTGGGCGGACCATCGGGTCGTCGGCGACTGTGACGAACACCGCCGGGTCGGCCGCCGGCCGGGCCCGTACACCGCGCCCGGGGTCACCGAAGACCGCGTCGAACTCGGCGTCGTAGTCGTCCGGGAAGAAGACGTTGTGGTGGGCCAGCCCGGTGCTGCCGGAGACGCCGAGCAGCAGCACGAAGCCGGCGAGGCTGCGGTCGGTCAGCGTGGCCAGCCGACGCGGGTGCGGCAGCAGGTCACGGTAGACGGTGAGCGCGTCCACGTTGGCCACCACCACGTCGGCGGGTACCGGGGTGGTGACGCCGGCGAGGCGTACCCCGTGCACCCGGCCGCCGGTGGCGTCGATCCGGGTGACAGTGGCGTCGGTCTGCACGACCACGCCGAGGTCCAGGCAGCGGGTCAGCAGCGCGTCGGCGAGCGTGCCCAGACCACCGCGCAGGTACCAGCCGCCGAAGGTCAGCTCGGCGTAGGGGACCGCGACCAGCGCCGCCGGTGCCCGACGTGGGTCGGCGCCGGTGTAGGTGGCGTACCGGTCCAGCATCATCCGCAGCCGCGGATCGGACAGGTGCCGGCGGCCGAGGCCGCGCAGACTGCGGCCCGGGGCGATGGCGGCCAGGTCGCCGACGCGCCAGGCCAGCGACGCGAGGTCGCGGGGAGAGTCGACGGTACGGCGCAGGATGTCCCGTGAGGAGGCGTTCCACACCCGCGCAGCCCGGCGCCACAGCCGCTGCCAGTCGGCCGCCGCCCGGTCACCGAACGCGGCCCCGATCCGGGCGGTGAACTCCTCCGGGTCGGCGCACGAGTCCAGGGTCGGGCCACCATCGGGAAAGACGTGCCGGACGATCGTGTCCAGCGGAACCAGGTCCAGGTATTCGTCGAGCTTCGCCCCGGTCGCCTCGAACAGGTCGTGGAAGACCTCGGGCAGGGTGAGCAGGCTCGGCCCGGTGTCGAAGTGGAACGACCCGGCCGGGGTGTCGTGCGTGTAGCGGCCGAGCTTGCCGCCGACCGTGTCGGCCCGCTCGAAGACCGTCACCTGGTGCCCGGTGGCGGCCAGCCGGGCGGCGGTGGCGAGGCCACCCACCCCGGCGCCCACGACCACGATCCGCGCCATGCCGCGTCCTCCCTAGCTGACCGGGCGGCCCCGCCAGGTCAGGCGGCGTCGCTTTCGCAGATGGTACGACCGCAGGGTCAGCCAACCGAGGACCACGACCGACACGGGGTGTGCGAGCGCGTCGGGCCACCACCGGCCACCTGTCGCGCGGGCGGTGAGCACCCGTCCGGCCACCCCGAGCACGTACGCGGCCAGACCCACGGTGGCCACCATCGGTGCGCCGGCCGCCGCACCCGTCAACGCGATCAGTGGTGGGGCGGTGTAGAGCAGCAGCAGCGCCGCCACCACGGCTGCCGCCGCGCCCGGGTGCCCGAACGACGCCCAGAGCGACTTCGAGTACCCGTCGCGCAGTTGCGGCCAGTCGTCGTACATCCGGCAGGTGGCCAGCCGGGAGCCGTCGGCCAGGGCGATCCGCCCACCGGCCCGCTTGACCGCCCGGGCCAGCTCGACGTCCTCCAGGATCTTGTCGGCGACCGCGGCGTGCCCGCCGGCGGCGTTGTAACCGCGCCGGTCCACCACCAGGAACTGCCCGCCCGCCGCGGCCAGCGACGGCCGCGACGAGCGCTCCATCGCGCGCAGCGGCAGGAAGGTCAGCCAGAGCCACTGCAGCAGCGGCTGCACCAACCGGTCGCCGGCCGTCGCCACCACGATCCGGGGGTACGGCGACAGCAGCGTCGCCCGGGCGGCGCGTAACTCGGTGACGGCAGCGGCCACGGCGTGCGGGGCGAGCACCACGTCGGCGTCGACGAAGGCCAGCGCGGTGGCGTCCGGGTCGGCCCGGGTGGCCAGCTGCCAACAGGCGTGCGGCTTGCCCAGCCAGCCCGGTGGTGGGGCGACCCCGGTGAGCAGCGTGACCCGGGGGTCGTCGCCGACCACCGCGCGGACCACGTCGGCGGTGCCGTCGGTGGACCCGTCGTCGAGGACCACGACGCGCAGCCCGGGTACGCCGCGCTGGGCCAGCAGGGCACGCAGGCAGGGCGTGACCCGGGTGGCCTCGTCGCGCAGCGGCAGCAGCACGGTGACCGGCTCGTCGACGTCGTCGGGCCGGTCGGTGGGTCGGCGCAGCCACCGGGTGGCGTTGAGCCAGGTGTGCCCGGTCAACGCGGCGACGGCGATGAGCAGGGCGAGCAGGACGGTCATCGGGTCGCGTCGACGCCGGGGCGGTGTGGCTGGTGGGCCTCCCGACCGGGGTCACCGCCCCGGCGGGCACGCAGGAGGGTCACCGCCAGGGGTACGGCGGTCACCGCCATGCCGGCCGCGCCCCAGAGCGCCGAGGCGGGCAGGTCGAGGAAGACGGCGTGGGCCAGGATGCTGGAGAAGTACGTCCACAGGTAGAGCGCGAGCATCGGGTGGTCCCGCCGATCGGTGTGTTCGGCGGCCGGCCCGGCCAGCGGGCGCAGCGCGCTCATCATCAGCACCGCGAAGAGCAGCCAGCCCAGGTAGTTGCTGACCGGGATGCCGGCCAGGCCGGGCAGGGCCGGGGTGGCGTCGCGCCAGACCCAGTAGCCCTCGGCCACCATCTGCGGGTCGAGGAAGAGGTCCCAGGCGGCCAGCCCCACGGTGGCCAGCGCGATCCGCCCCACCCATCGACCCACCGTCGGCCCGCTGCCGTCGGCAGTCACGGTCCTGCCGCCGGTCAGTCGGACCGCTGCCAGCCAGGCCGGCCAGGCCATCCAGGTCCAGGCCAGCGGAATGATCAGCGGCACGCCGGCCAGCTTGGGACCCAGCTCTCCGGAGTAGTCGTAGCTGCCGAACGGCACGCCGGTGGCCACCCCGATCGCCTCGATCGCGAACCCGCCGCCGGTGGCCACCGCGACCAGCGCCGCCGCCACCCGTGGGCCCCGGCTGAGCAGCGCGTGGCCGACCGAGAGCAGCCAACCGAGGACGACGGTAGCCACTGTGAGCCCGGCCCGGGTGGCGCCGGTGGTGAGCGGGTAGCAGATCTGGGCGAGGACCAGAACGGCGAGCAGCGTCCAGGAGATCCGCCGGGTCATGACGCCGGTGGCTCGAGCGGCAGATCCCGACCGAGTACGCCGAACGGTCGCTCGTCGCCGGGGAAGTGGAAGTCGCGCAGCACGTCGACGAAGCCGAACCGTCGGTACAACCGCCAGGCCCGCGAGGTCTGCTCGTCGGCCTCCGGGGTGGACAGCAGCACGGTGTCGCCCTCCGCCATACCGAGCAGCGCGCGCAGCTGACCGGTGCCCAGGCCGTGCCCCTGCGCCGGCGGCCGGACGTGCAGCTCGACCACCTCGAAGCAGTGGGTGAGCCAGCGCGTGCGGGTCGGGGCGTTCAGCGCGCGGTGCACCTGGTCGTGCCACCACTGACCGGAGGCGCCCAGGTAGCCGTAGCCGAAGCCGGCGAGGTGACCCTCACTGGTCAGGCTGGCGACCGCCCGGAAACCCGGTCGGCGGACGTGGGTGGCGATGTAACCGCGCCGGGCCTCCAGCAGGTCGGTGCGGTATCCCATCGCCTCGCCGTAGACGGCCACCACGTCGTCCAGCCGCCGGACGAGATCGTCCGGCGTCCAGCGCACCAACCTCATGCCCGTCCACCCTTCACCGTTTCCGGGCCGCCATCGACGACCCATCCGAGCACCGACCGGTCGCCGACCACGTCGCGCACCTCGAACCGGGCGAACAGTTCCTCGGCGTACCAGCCCGCGGTGGGGGTTCGCATGATCGCCGCCCGGTGCTCCGGGTGACGGTACGCGAACGCCACCAGGTCCGTCGGGTCGCGCCACACGCTCACCGTGCCCTGCCAACCCAACGGGGCCTCTCCGACCCCGAACCGGGCCAGCAGCCCGGGCGCGTCGCGCAGAGCGGCGGCCACCGGCGGGATCGCCCGCCAGAAGGTGGCCGCCCGGCGGGCCCGCAGCCGGGCCCGGGTCAGTGCCAGCACCGGGCCGGTGACCCGGCCGCCCGACGGGTCGCCGAACGGCCGCTGGCCGGACCACTCGCCCCGGCTGGTCAACGGGCGTAGGTCGATTCGTGCCTGGGCGTGGGCGATGCGCGCCCAGGCCCGCCCGACCGGAGAGTCGTCGAAGCCGGCCGCCGCGGCGGGGGAGTCCCAGACGGTCAGCGCCGCCCACCGGGTCAGGTCGGCGTCCCGGGGCCCGAAGTCGGTGCCGGTTCCGGTGCCCAGTAGCTTGCCGAAACGAACGCCGGGGAGGGCCCGCAACCGGCGGGGGTCCACCGCCATCCGGGTCAGCGCCCGGGGCAGCGCGCCAGGGGAGGTCCGCCACACGTGCAGCGTGACCAGCTCCGGAGCCGCGCTGACGTCGCCGCTGTGCCTGCTGGTTCGCTCGCTCACGCCACCTCGGCGGGGGTGCCGGCGGTGACCCGCAACAGCTCGGGGTAGGTGGTCGGGAAGACCGCCTGGGGTACGCCACCCGCGGCCCAGATCTCCGGGTACGCCGCCAGCGCCGTGTCCACCAGGGTGCGCAGCGGGTGCGGGTGCCCGAGTGGGGCGACCCCGCCGATCGGCTGCCCGGTGTGGGCCCGGACGAACTCCGGGGTGGCCCGACGCAGTCGGGTGACGCCGATCGATGCCGCCAGGCCGGCGGTGTCGACCCGGTGTGCGCCGGAGGTGAGGACGAGCAACGGCGTGTCGTCCGCGTCGAAGATCAGTGAGTTGGCGATCTGGCCGACCTCGACGTCGAGCGCCTCGGCGGCCGCCGCGGCGGTGTGCACCGCGTCGGGCAGCAGACGGACCACGCTGGGCTCACCGGCGCCGTCGAGGGTGCCGGCGGCGGTGAGCGCGTCCTGCACCGCCCGTACGTTCGGGTGTGGCTGCATCCCGCCATTCTTCCCGGTCCGTTGGTGGCCGGTTCAGTCGGCCGGCACGCTCGGCGCGTCACACGTTGCATTTTCGTCGGAGGGGAGGTGTACTGTCAGCAGCAGTTAGAACGAGTGTTCGATTGCCTCGAACGCCCGTTCCAACCAGCCGGAGCGCGGCGTTTCGCGGCGCCACCTCCGGGCGGTGCGGCTCCGCGGGCCGCACCTGGGTTTCCGGGCAGTCGCGAGCCTGGTCCCCATTAGGCAGGAGCGTCGCTCGCCGCCCACGACCCCCGGGCGGC
>NZ_JBEZEH010000172.1:0-16114 GCF_040648775.1 Micromonospora sp. NPDC049089 | reverse complement strand
GGCCCGCCCGCGCCACCGGTCCATCCAGCCCTACCCCCGGGCCGGGCCGACTATGCGCCTTCGCGGATCGCGGACAGCTCGTCCGGGCGTGACGCGGGCAGCAGGTCGGTCAGCAGCTCGCTCAGCACGGCGAGCCCGTCGGGGCTGAGCACCGACTCCGCGTGGAACTGCACCCCGGCGAAGCCCCGGCCCCGCAGGGCGTGCACCGCGCCGTCGTCCGGGTCGCGGGCCAGCTCCACCGGCCCGTACGCGGTGGCCAGCCGGTCGGCGTCTGAGCGGGCCGTGAACGTCGAGTAGAACCCGACCCGGCGGGTGCGGCCGAACACCGGCACTTCCCGCTGCAACCCCTGATACGGCGCGTCCCGGCGGTGCAGCGTCAGCCCCAGCAACCCGGCCAGCACCTGATGACCGAGGCAGACCGCGAGGGTGGGACGGCCGGTGGTCAGCAGCCCGGTCAGCAGCTTGCGCAGCGCCAGCATCTTCGGCTCGGCCGCGCTGCCCGGGTCGCCCGGCCCGGGACCGACGACCACCAGGTCGTAGTCGTCGACCGGGCCGCTCGCGTGCCAGGCGCGGGTGGTCACCGCGAGACCCAACGCGCTCAGTTGGTGGGCCAGCATTCTGGTGAAGGTGTCCTCGGCGTCCACGATCAACGCTCGGCGGCCGACCAGCCCGGGCAGTCCGGGCGCGTCCGGTGACCGCTGGTCCAGCCAGAACCGCGCCAGCGGTGCGTTGCGCGCGGCCAGCGCGTCGCGTACCGCCGGGTCGTCGTCCAGCCGCGCGACCGGCCCGCGGTCGCCGACGGACGCCGCCGGCCCGAGGCCGAGCGCGGCCAGCACCCCGGCGGCCTTGGCGTGCGTCTCAGCCACCTCGCCGGCCGCCGTCGAGTGCCGGACCAGGGTCGCGCCGACCGGCACCCGCAGTCGGCCGGTGGGGGAGATCTCGGCGGTCCGGATCAGGATCGGGGCGTCGAGCGTCTGCCGGCCGGCCTCGTCGTGGCCGAGCAGCGCCAGCACACCCCCGTAGTAGCCCCGGCCCCGGCGCTCGTGCCGGGCGATCACCCGGCAGGCGTTCTCGATCGGGCTGCCGGTGACGGTGGGGGCGAACATGGTCTCGCGCAGCACCTCCCGCACGTCGCGGGTGCCCCGCCCGGCGAGCAGGTACTCGGTGTGCGCCAGGTGCGACATCTCCTTGAGCTGCGGCCCGATCACCTGCCCACCCTGCTCGGCGACGGCGGCCATCATCTTCAGCTCCTCGTCGAGCACCATGTACAGCTCTTCGATCTCCTTCTCATCGGCGAGGAAACGCAGCAGCGCCGCCCGGTCCGCGACGCCACCGGGGCAGCGGAAGGTGCCGCTGATCGGGTTCATCATCACCAGTCCGTCGTCGACGCTGACGTGGCGCTCCGGGCTGGCGCCGACCAGCGTCCGGGTGCCGGTGTGCACCACGAACGTCCAGTACGCGCCGCGCTCGGCGATCAGCAGCCGGCGTAACGCGGCCAGCGCGGCCCTCAGCGGTGGGCCCTGCACGGTGGCGTGCAGAGCGCGGTGGATGACGAAGTTCGCGCCCTCACCGCGGCCGATCTCCTCGGACAGCACCCGCTGCACGGTCCGCGCGTACTCGTCGTCGCTGACGTCGAAGCCCGCGTCGGTGGTGCGCACCGGTTCGTCGGGCAGCGCGGCGAGGGCGTCGGTCAGCGTGATCCGTTGGTGCTCGCGGACCCGGAGAAACTCCAGCGGGGCGGCGTCGTCGACGCAGGCGAAGCCGCGCTCGGTGATCTGCCGGTACGGCACCAGGGCCAGCGTCCGCGCCCCGGACGGGCCCGCCGGCAATGGGAGGTCGGTGAGCTCTTCGACGGTGTCGACCGGGCCGGCAAACAGGTCCAGGTCGTCCGCGCCCTCACGGCGCAGAAGCGCGAAGGGGCCGGGGTCGACGCCGCTGGCGACGGCGGCGAGCAGGTCGGTCAGGTGGGTCATCGGAGTCTCCGTCGGGCTCGGTGCCGCCGTCGGGCGGCCCTTGAGCCGGGAGATCCGGCGACCGCCTCAATGGCGGCCGCGTGGATGGAGCTACGCGCGGGAGATGGCCGCCGGGTCGGCGGGCCACCAAACGGTCAACTGCGCGAGCATGTGATCCACCCTACGCGCCCGTCGGCCGGCTGGCACGGGGTAACTTGACCGGCGATGAACATTCTCGCGCTCGACCTGGGCACCTCCTCGGTACGCGGGCTGGTGCTGGACGCGGACGCCCAGCCGCTGCCCGGCGCTCTGGCCCGCCGCAAGGTCGACCTCGCCATCGGCGACGACGGCACCGGCACGCTGTCCGGTCGGGACTATCTGGCCAGCCTGGTCGAGTGCCTGGACGAGTTGGCCGACTCGGGGCACCTGCACGACGTCGGCCTGGTGGCGGTCTCCGCCCAGTGGCACTCGGTGCTCCCGCTGGACCGCGACGGCGCTCCCTTGGGCCCGGTGGTCACCTGGCTGGACACCCGACCGGCCCCGGTCGGGCGCACCCCCGGGCCGGCCGACCCGGACGGCTTCCACCAGCGCACCGGCTGCTGGTGGCACCGTTCGTACTGGTCGATGCGGTTGCCCTGGTTGCGTGAGCAGTCCGGCACCCCGATCGCCCGGTTCGTGGGTCTGCCCGAGTACGTGCTGGGCGAGTTGCTCGACTCGGCGCCGATGTCGATCTCCCAGGCCTCCGGGACCGGTCTGCTGGATCTGCGCACCCTGAGCTGGGACGAGGAGGCGCTGACGCTGGCCGAGGCGCGGCCGGCGGAGCTGCCGCCGCTGGGCGAGCTGGACTGGCACGGCCGGCTCCGGGTCGACCTGGCTCGTCGGTGGCCGCAACTGGCGAAGGCCCGCTGGTCGCCGCCGGTGGGCGACGGTGGGGCGTCGAACGTCGGCTCGGGCTGCGTCGACCCGAGCCGGGCCGCTGTCACAGTGGGCACCTCCGCCGCCGTACGGCTGATGCAGCGGATTCCGGCGGGCGAGCCGATGCCGCGCCTGCCCGAACGGTTGTGGCGTTACCGGGTCGACCACGAGCATGTGGTGACGGGGGCCGCGTACGCCAACGGGGGCAACCTCTTCGCCTGGGCGGACCGGGAGCTGCGGTTGCCGCAGGGCGCTGAGCTGGACGCGGCGCTGGCGCTGGTGCCGACGGGTGGTGGCCGGCCGGCGAATCCCCGCTTCGGTGGCGACCGGGCGCCGGGGTTGGCCCCGGCGGGCAGTGGTGAGCTGCGCGGTCTGAGTTTCAGCACCACCTCGGTCGACATCCTGGCTGGGCTGATGCAGGGGTTGTGTGAGCTGGTCGCCGAGGATCTCGGGGTGCTGGAGTCCACGATCGACAAACCGGTCGGCGTGGTGTTGGGCGGCGGTGCGGTGGCCGCCTCGGTGTGGTGGCGGCAGGCCTTCGCGACCGCGCTCGCCCCGCGACCGGTGTCGCATCAGCGCAACCCGGAGATTGGCGCCACCGGTGCCGCGTTGGTGGCGCTGGGGCGCTTCGGTGACGCGATCCAGCTCGCCGACATCGGCCGGACGGACGAGCTGGTTTTACCGACCACGGCAGGACGTTCCCACCCGCAGTATCCTTCCTGAACCTCGGCCTCGCCCGGGCCGTTGACAGCGGTACCGAGCCTGGTTGGATGGACTGCGCTCCCCCGACCGCGGTGGACGCGGTAGGACGGAGGAGGCAGGGTGGCGGCAGGTCCCGACCCGGCGAACGGCGCGGTGTCGAACCATCGCCGACGTCGCTTCGATGTCCGAGTCGTTCCGCATCGACGGCGGTCGCCGTTCCGGCTGCGCGACTGGCGGATGAGCACGAAGCTCGCCACGGTGCTGCTGGTGCCGTCGATGGCGTTCCTCCTGCTCGCCGGGGTGCAGACCAGCACCCTGGTGGGGCGGACGACGGCGTTGAACGACTTCTCCAGTCAGGTCGGCATCGGCCGGCAGATCACGGCGGCGGTGCACCAGCTCCAGCAGGAGCGTGACCGTTCGGCGGGGGAGCTGGGTGAGCTGCGGAAAGGTGGTGACCGGCAGGCCGCGGCGAACGACCTGAAGCCGTTGCAGGAGGCCACCGACAAGGCCATCGTGGACCTCAGCCGGGCCGCCGAGCCGTTGGCCGACGCGGACGCGTCCTGGCGGGTGGCCTTCTCCGAGGCGCTGGAGGCGTACGACCAGGTGGTCGACATCCGCTCAGCGATCCCACCGGCGGTGCTCAGCACCGAGACCATCCTGGGCAACTACCACCGGGCCGTCGGGGCGTTGCTCGACCTGCTCGCCGAGCCGACGCCGGGGCAGAACCAGCCGGCGTTGAACGACGCGGTGCTGCGCTACGTCCAGTTGGCCCGGGTCAAGGAGCTGTCCTCCCGGGTGCGGGCCCAGCTCTACGCCGCCGCCCGCGCCGGCGCGTACGGCACCGAGGACCGGGTGATCCTCGCCGACCTGCGCGGTCAGCAACTCACCGCGCTCGGCGCGTTCCGGGTGGCCGCGACCAGTGAGCAGATCCGCCGCTACGACGAGACCTCGGTGTCGCCGATGTTCCTGGTCGCCACCGGGTTGGAGGAGCGCAGCCTGTCCTCCGGCAGCGCGTCGCCGCAGGTGCTGCCGTCGGAGCAGTGGTGGTCGGCCAGCCAGCAGCGTCAGGAGCTGCTGCGTCAGCTTGAGGCGGGGGTGCTCGACGACGCTGTCCGCCAGGCCGAGGAGGCCAGCGACGATCAGCTGCGTACGACCCTGCTGGTCGTCGGCGGGGTGGTCACGGTCCTGCTGGCCGCGCTGCTGATCTCGTTGCTCATCGGGCGTTCGGTCGCCCGGTCGATGCGGCTTTTGCGCAGCCAGGCGTTGCGGATCGCCCAGGTCGAGTTGCCGGAAGCCCTGGACCGACTGAAGACCGTCACCGGTGGGGTGCCGCGCATGGACGTCGCGCCGGCGGTGGTCCGTTCACTCGACGAGATCGGCGAGCTGGCCGAGGCGTTCGTGGCGGTGCACCGCAGCGCGGTCACCGTCGCCGTCGAGCAGGCGCTGATGCGGCGCAACGTCAACGCGATGTTCGTCAACCTGGCCCGCCGCAGCCAGGTGCTGGTGGAGCGTCAGCTCGAGCTGTTGGACGACCTGGAGCGCGAGGAGAGCGACCCGGACCAGCTGGAGAACCTGTTCAAGCTCGATCACCTGGCCGCCCGGATGCGCCGTAACGACGAGAGCCTGCTGGTGCTCGCCGGCACCGACTCCACCCGCCGGTGGAACCGGCCGGTCGGGCTCGGTGCGGTGCTGCTGGCTGCCGCCGCGGAGATCGAGCAGTATCAGCGGGTCCGGATCGAGTCGGTTGCCGACGTGCACGTGGTCGGGCACGCTGTCGGCGAGTTGGTGCACCTGCTCGCCGAGCTGCTGGAGAACGCCACGGCCTTCTCCCGCCCGGACACCGTCGTGGTGGTGACCGCCCGGGTCGAAGCGGGCGGTGCGCTGATCGAGATCGTCGACCGGGGTCTGGGCATGAGCCCGACCGCGTTGGTGCAGGCGAACGAGGTGCTGGCCACCCCTCCGGCCGCGGACGTCGCGGCGGTGGAGCGGAT
The DNA here is from genome assembly GCF_040648775.1 of Micromonospora sp. NPDC049089. Taxonomy (NCBI): domain Bacteria; kingdom Bacillati; phylum Actinomycetota; class Actinomycetes; order Micromonosporales; family Micromonosporaceae; genus Micromonospora; species Micromonospora sp. NPDC049089. The sequence continues at coordinate 10,554 of NZ_JBEZEH010000172.1, read as the reverse complement.
GGGGCTCTTCGTGGTCAGTCACCTCGCGGCCCGGTTGAGCGTCCGCGTGCGGTTGCAGGGCGGCGAGGACGGCCTGGTCGCCCGGCTCGCCCTGCCCGCGGAGTTGCTGGCGCCGCCGGGCAACGTGGAGCTGGACGCGCCCCCGTCGGCGCGGATGCTGGCGGCGAGCGCGGCACGAGGGGTGGTTCCGCAGCCTGGGGCCGCCCGGCCGGCCGCTGCCCCGATGGTGAACGGCGCGGTGCGGGACCTGCCGGTGGCCGGTCGCCCGCCGGGCGTCGGCGTGCCGCGTCAGGGCCGCCCGGTGCCGGTACGCGCCGAGGACGTGTTGACCCCCGCAGCCGCTCGCGGTGCCGGCGGGGGCTGGTATTCGCGGCAGGGCCCAGCGCCGGTGGTGCCCGCCGCGGCGGCGCCACCGACGATCCCGGTGACCGCCGGCACCAATGAGCGGGGATTGCCGGTGCGGGTGCCCATGGCGCAGTTGAGCGCGGTCACCCGTTCGGCACAACCGATGACGGCACCGACCCGCACCGACCCGGACCCGGAGGCGGTCGGCGGCATGCTCTCGCGGCTCTACAGCGGAGTACGGCGCGCCGAGGCTGAGGACACCACCGAGATACCCGTGCCACCGTCCGGGGGGCACGACGAAGGGGGACGACGACAGTGACGACGTTGAGCCAGGAGGCGCGTGACCTGAGCTGGCTGGTGAGCGCGTTCGCGGAGCGGGTGCCGGGTGTGGCGCACGCGGTGGTGGTCTCCTCCGACGGGCTGCTGGTGGCGATCTCCGATCACCTGCCGCGTGACAACGCGGACAAGCTCGCCGCGGTGACCTCCGGGCTGATGAGTATCACCGCGGGCGCGGCCTCGATGTTCGACGGCGATATCGTCAAGCAGACGGTGGTCGAGATGGGCCGAGGCTACTTCCTTGTGATGCAGATCCGCGACGGTTCGATTCTGGCCACGCTGGCCGCCGGTGACGCGGACATCGGCGTGGTCGGCTACGAGATGGCCCGGTTGGCCAAGCAGGCGGGGGAGATGCTCACCCCGGCCCTGCGGGCGGAGTTGCAGCAGGCGCTGCCCCGCTGAATGAGCCGGCCGAGGCCCGGACGGTCGCGGCTCACCCGAGCCGAGCCGTCCGGGCCCGGGCGTCCGGGTGGCGGCGCGCTCAGAAGCCGCCGTCGGCGATGACCGAGCGGTACCAGGTGGCGGAGTTCTTGAGCACCCGACGCTGGGTGGCGTAGTCCACGTAGACCAGGCCCCAGCGCTGGTCGTAGCCCTGGTCCCACTCGAAGTTGTCGAGCAGTGACCAGACGTGGAAGCTCTCCAGCGGCACTCCCTCGGCGATGGCCCGGTGCGCGGCGGTGAGGTGGTCGCGCAGGAACCTGATCCGCCCGGTGTCCTGGACGGTGTCGTCCGCGCCCAGGGTGTCCGGTGTGGGCAGCCCGTTCTCGGTGATGGTGAGCGGGATCGGCCCGTATTCGCGGGTGATTCGGGTCAGCAGGTCGTACATCCCCTCGGGGTAGATCTGCTGCCATTCGGCCTCGGAGGTCTCCCAGCGGTGCGTGGTGCCGCCGTCGCCGGTGACGTAGATCGGGGTGTAGTACTGCACCGCCAGCAGGTCGACCGGCGCGGAGATGGTCTCCAGGTCGCCGTCGCGGATGCCCTGGGCCATCCGGCTCTGCGGGCCCAGGTCGGCCAGCAGGTCCTCCGGGTAGCTGCCCTTGAGCAGGGAGTCGAGGTAGAGGCGGTTCTCGTAGGCGTCGTAGAGGTGGGCGGCCGCGGCAGCCTGCGGGGAGTCGTCGGCGGGGTAGCAGGGGTGCAGGTTGAGAGCGGGGCCGATGCGGCTGTCGCTGCCGGTGGCGCGCAGCGCGGCGACGGCGTACCCGTGGGCGAGTTGCAGGTGGTGAGCGACCAGGTAGGCGGCGTCCGGGTCCTGCCGCCCGGGGGCGTGGTGGCCGGTGAGGTAGCCGTTCTGCACCACGGTCTTGGGTTCGTTGATGGTGAGCCAGGCCGGCACCCGGTCGCCAAGGGCGCGGAAGACCACGTCGGCGTAGTCGGCGAAGCGGTGGGCGGTGTCGCGTGACTCCCAGCCGCCGGCGTCCTGGAGCGCCTGCGGGAGGTCCCAGTGGAACAGGGTGGCCATCGGGGTGATTCCGCGCTCGTGCAGGCCGTCGAGGAGGCGGCGGTAGAAGTCGAGGCCGCGTTGGTTGGGCGTGCCGGTGCCGTCGGGCTGGATCCGGGGCCAGGAGATGGAGAAGCGGTAGCTGCGCAACCCGAGGTCGCGCATGAGGTCGAGGTCCTCGGCGTAGCGGTGGTAGTGGTCGATGGCCACGTCGCCGGTGTCGCCGTTTCGGGTGCGACCTGGGACGCGGCTGAAGGTGTCCCAGACCGACTCGCCGCGCCCGTCCTCCTTGGCGGCGCCCTCGATCTGGTAGGCGGAGGTGGCCGCGCCCCAGCCGAAGTTGTCCGGGAAGCGCAGCGGGCCGGCGGGCCCGGTAGGTATCGACATGGATTCTCCTCATGGATACGGGGCCACCGCCGAAAGATTCGGGAGCGCTCCCATGATAGGGCAGGCGCTGCCAGCCGGTCAGCCGGCCGTCAGAACGGCCGGTGCTGGCGGTTGGGAGGCGGGTGTGGGCCCCGAGCAGCGAACGAGGCCGTCCGGGCGGCGCGGCGCGCCTGTCCCGTCGGCCTCTTTTCCTATCGTGTACGGGGGTTTAGTGTGGGGACGGGGGAGGGCAACCCCCGTCCCCACCGTAACTGCACACACACGGGCGGAATTTGGGTCCTGCCGTGCGTGTCGCGCGGGAGCCGGGCCACGCGAGTGGCTCTGGTTCCACCTCCCTCCCTGTGGCGGGACGATGGCTGACGACGGCGTCCGGGCTGGCCCGTCGTCGGCCCTCGGTCTGGTTCCCTGGGCTCGTCAGGACGACCCCAGCGATCTTCTTGTTGGAACCTTGTCGATGGAAGCGCTCCCATCGACCGATGTTGCGACTGTAACGCCCGTCACGCCTTTGTGAAAGACCCAAAACGAGATCGAAACAAGGAGCTGATCCAGCGCTCCGTGCGCTTGTTGTGGGAGCGCTTCCATGGCACACTGTCGATTCGACGCGACAGGAGCCACATCGCGTGAGTGCGGGTCCACCGAGGGCAGCCGGCAGCGCCAGCTCCGGTCACGGTCACCCGAGCGCAGCCGGCGGGGCCCCCTCCCGTGCGGGCCGCGACCGCCCTACCCCGGCCGGGCCCGGGGAAGACCACCTTCCCGGCGCCTCGACATCCCCGCGGACCACCACCACCGTCGCGGGCAGGCGCCTCGCCGGGGACCATCCCGGCCTGGTCCGAGGAGACACCGCGCACATGAGACAACTGGCAATACGCCGCCGCGTGGCGCTCGCCGCCGCCGCGCTGCTCGCCATCGGCGGGGTGACCCTGCCTGCCGGCGCCGCACAGGCCGCACCGGCCTGCGACGTGGTCTACGCGACCAACGACTGGAACACCGGCTTCACCGCGAACGTCACCATCAAGAACCTGGGTGACCCGGTGAGCAACTGGACGCTCAAGTGGACCTTCCCGACCAGCGGTCAGCGGGTCACCCAGGGCTGGTCGGCCAGATACAGCCAGACCGGCAGCGAGGTCACCGCGACCAACGAGTCGTACAACGGCAACCTTGCCACCGGGGCCTCCACCACCATCGGCTTCAACGGCGCCCACTCGGGCAGCAACCCGAAGCCCACCTCGTTCACGCTCAACGGCACCCCCTGCAACGGCACCCCGGCCAACCAGCCGCCGACGGTCTCCCTCGGCCTGCCGACCGGGCCGTTCACCGCGCCGGCCGACGTGCCGCTGACGGCCACCGCCAGCGACCCGGACGGGACGATCAGCAAGGTCGAGTTCTACCGCAACGGCCTGCTGATCAACACCGACACCTCCGCCCCGTACGCGTACACGCAGGAGGACCTGCCGGCCGGCAGCTACACCGTCCAGGCCAAGGCGTACGACAACGCCAACGGCATCGGGGTCGACGAGAAGGCGTTCACCGTCGGGGCCGCCACCGGCCCGACACTGGTCGCCACCCCGTCCGCGGTGAGCGTCGCCGAGGGTGGCAGCGCCACCTTCAACCTGAAGCTCAGCGCCGCCCCGACGGCCAACGTGCCGGTCACCCTCACCCGCACCGGTGACACCGACGTCACGGTCTCGCCGGCCACGGTCACGCTGACCCCGAGCAACTGGAACACCGGGGTCACCGTCACGGTCGCCGCGGCGGAGGACGCCGACACCGTCGGTGGCGCCGCCACCATCACCGCGTCCGCCACCGGTCTCGCCTCGCTGGCGGTCAGCGCCACCGAGATCGACAACGACACCCCCGGCGGCGACAACGCCTACACCGCGAAGTTCCTCGAGCAGTACGGCAAGATCAAGAACTCGGGCTACTTCAGCCCCGAGGGCGTGCCGTACCACTCGGTGGAGACGCTGATCGTCGAGGCGCCCGACCACGGCCACGAGACCACCTCGGAGGCGTTCAGCTTCTGGCTCTGGCTGGAGGCCTACTACGGCAAGGTCACCCAGAACTGGGCCCCGTTCAACAACGCCTGGACGGTGATGGAGAAGTACATCATCCCCACGCACGCCGACCAGCCGACCGCCGGCTCCGCGGGCACCCCGCAGTACGCCGCGGAGTACAACCTGCCCAGCCAGTACCCGTCGGCGCTGAACCCGAACGTCTCGGTCGGTCAGGACCCGCTGCGCTCGGAGTTGCAGTCCACCTACGGCACCGGCGACATCTACGGCATGCACTGGCTGATGGACGTCGACAACACCTACGGCTTCGGCCGCTGCGGTGACGGCACCACCAAGCCGGCCTACATCAACACCTTCCAGCGGGGCACCCAGGAGTCGGTGTGGGAAACCATCCCGCAGCCCTCCTGCGACACCTTCAAGCACGGCGGTCAGTACGGCTACCTCGACCTGTTCGTCAAGGACACCGGCGCCCCCGCCAAGCAGTGGAAGTACACCAACGCCCCGGACGCCGACGCCCGCGCCGTGCAGGCCGCGTACTGGGCGCTGACCTGGTCCAAGGCGCAGAACAAGCAGGCCGACGTCGCTGCCACCATCACCAAGGCCGCCAAGATGGGCGACTACCTGCGGTACGCGATGTTCGACAAGTACTTCAAGAAGATCGGCAACTGCGTCGGGGCCAGCACCTGCCCCGCCGGCAGCGGCAAGGACTCGGCGCACTACCTGCTCTCCTGGTACTACGCCTGGGGCGGCGCGTACGACGCCAGCCAGAACTGGTCCTGGCGGATCGGCTCCAGCCACAACCACTTCGGCTACCAGAACCCGTTCGCGGCCTGGGCGCTGACCAACACCCCGGAGCTCAAGCCGCAGTCGTCGACGGCGGTCGCCGACTGGACCAAGAGCTTCGAGCGGCAGCTGGAGTTCTACACCTGGCTGCAGTCCGCCGAGGGTGGCATCGCCGGTGGCGCCACGAACAGCTGGGACGGTAGCTACGCCCAGCCGCCGTCCGGCACCAGCACCTTCTACGGCATGTTCTACGACGTCGACCCGGTCTACAACGACCCGCCGTCGAACCAGTGGTTCGGTATGCAGGCCTGGTCGATGCAGCGCATCGCCGAGCTGTACCAGCAGACCGGCAACGCGAAGGCCAAGGCGCTGCTGGACAAGTGGGTGCCCTGGGCGATCGCCAACACCACCCTCGGCACCAACTGGTCGATCCCGTCGGACATGGCGTGGACCGGTCAGCCGACCACCTGGAACCCGTCCAACCCGCAGCCCAACACCGGCCTGCACGTCGAGGTCATCAGCAAGGGCCAGGACGTCGGCGTCACCGCCGCCTACGCCCGGATCCTGATCGCGTACGCGGCCAAGTCGGGCAACGCGGCGGCGAAGACCACCGCCAAGGGGCTGCTCGACGCGCTGTCGGCCGCCAGCGACGCCAAGGGTGTCTCCACCACCGAGAAGCGTGGCGACTACCGGCGCTTCGACGACGTCTACAACGCGTCCACCGGGCAGGGCCTCTACGTCCCGTCGGGTTGGACCGGGAAGATGCCGAACGGCGACGCCATCGCCGCCGGCAAGAGCTTCCTCGACATCCGGTCCTTCTACAAGAACGACCCGGACTGGCCCAAGGTGCAGGCGTACCTGAACGGTGGTCCGGAGCCCGAGTTCAACTACCACCGGTTCTGGGCACAGGCTGACGTCGCCATGGCGTACGCCGACTACGGCAGCATGTTCCCGAACGGCTGAGACGACCCGGGGTGGGTGGCGTGGACCGCCCTCCCCGGGATTCGGCCCCGGTCCGGGGAACGACGGACCGGGGCCGGCGGGACGGCCTGACACCCACGGTCAGGCCGGGGTGGGCCGGCCATCTGGCCGACGCAGCGGATCGGCTGGCCCACCCCACCGCCCGGACTGGAGCCAGCCGCGAAAAAGCCCAGAAATTCGGGCCGTCGCGGGATCACACCGAGGTCTGTGACGGAGTAACGTACGTCACCGGAGAGGCCGCTCCCCCCGTGGCGGCCTCTCCACTTTTTTGCCCCGAGTCCGACCGGCGGGACCGGTTGTCAGCGCGGCGGCGCGACCGGGTGACGCAACCCCGGGTGCCCGGCCGGCAGCGAGCGCCGCAGCACCAGCCAGCTCAGCGCCAGCGCCGTGGCGACCAGCGGCCAGGTCAGCGCCACCCGGGCCACCACCAGCGCGAGCACCTGCCCACCCAGGTAGAGCGGCACGAACACGGCCACCCGCAGCAGGTAGGTCACCGTCCACACCCAACTGGCCCGGCCGTACCCGCGCAGCAGCGCCGGGTCGCGCCGCCACCCGGCCCGCTGGCCCAGCACCGCGCCGACCAGCACACCGAGCAGTGGCCACCGCACCACGATGCTGACCGTCCACGCCAGAGCGCTCGCGGCGTTCGACAGCACCTGGATCAGAAAGAAGTTCTCGGCCCGGCCGGTGCGCACCGCGATCAACGCCGCGACGCAGACGGCCAGCAGCCCGATCAGGACCGAGCGCGGCCGGTCACCCCGGCGTAGCCGTACGCCGGCCACCACCGCGCCCACGGCCAGCGCCGCGCCGACCCCGCCCCACAGCGACTCGCCGCCCAGCAGCCAGCCCACCGCGAAGGCCAGCGGCGGCAGGGTGGCGTCGATCGCGCCGCGTCGCCCGCCCAGCAGATCCGTCAGCGACTCGGCCCGCGCCGGCTCACCCGGGCCGGTGTCGCCGCCCGTCGGCACCGGCCCCGCCGACCCCGGATTTTCGCCTTCACCCTGCTCCGGGCCGGGTTGGGTCGGGCCGTTGTCGCGTTCGGGTACTCCGCTCACCACCGCCTCCTCGCCTCTGGCACAACCTAACCGGCACATGGTGGCGGGCCACCGGTCGGACCGCTGACACCTGCCGCTACGGTGTGCGAATGCGCGCGACGGCACGGGGTTGGACCGCGGTCTGGTTGGTCGTACTGGCCCTCGTCCAGGCGGCCGCCTTCCTCGCCGTGTGGCGGGTGGCCGTGCACTCCGAGATAGGTCAGTGGGTGGACACGGTCGCCCTCACCGGCAACCGGATCGGGCAGGACACCATCGACGGCCCCGTCGACAAGATCCTCAACGCGATGTCGGTGGTTTCGCTGCTGGCCGCCACCGCGACGATCGGGTTCATCGCGCTGATCCGAGGGCGGATCGCCCTGGCGATCACCGCGACCCTGCTGATCGCCGGAGCGAACGTCACCACCCAGTTGCTCAAGTACGGGCTCAACCGGCCCGACTACGGTGTCGACCCGGAACGCGCCGCGGTGGGCAACAGCCTCCCGAGCGGGCACGCCACGGTGGCCGCCTCGGTGGCGGTCGCGCTGATGCTCGTGCTGCCGCGCAAGGTACGAGCCGTCGGTGCCTTCATCGGTGCCGGGTACGCCGCCGTCGCCGGAGTCGCCACCCTCTCCGCCGGCTGGCACCGACCCAGCGACGCCGTCGCCGCGTACCTGGTGGTGGGTGTGTGGGCGGCGTTGGCCGGGTTGCTGCTGCTGGTCACCCAGCGGGAGCAGGCCGAGATCGCCCCCGGCGACGCGCACCGGGTCGCGGCGCTGGTGCTCGGGCTCGGTGGTGTGCTCGCCCTGGTGGCCTGTGGGCTCTCCCTGTCCTGGTTGCTCGACCTGCGCGACATCGGGCCGGAGGAGCTGGCCCGCCGTCCCCTGTTCGTCGGGTACGCGGGCAGCGCCGCCGGGATCGCCGGCACGATGGCGGTGGTGATGGCGTTGGCGCTCACCGTCGTGCACCGGCTGGTGCCCCGGGTCAAGGGCTGAGCCGTCCGGCGTAGCCACCTGTGCGGCCGAGCGGGGTCAGCTCGCGGCGCGGGGTGCGGGGACGTGCGGGGCGACACCGCGCAGGTGGGTGAGCACCACCGGGTCGATGCGGCCCGGCACCAGCCGCTCCTCCAGGTTCTCCAACCCGGCCCAGGAGATCAACGCCGCTTCCGTGCCGTCCTCGTGCACCCTGTGGCCCAGCGCGCCGAGCAACGCCGCCACCTCGGCGGCGACCGCGCCGCTCAGGTCGAGCAGGGTCGCCGGGTCGGGTCGGCCGAACAGCATGGTGTGCACAGTGAGCAGCCGGCCCAGCTCGGCGACCGGGTCCGGGTGGTCGTCCACGCGCAGGTCGACCACCACGTCGCTGGTGCCGCCGTACCCACCGTTGCGCTCGACCACCAGCAGACCGGCGCTCTGCCGGCCCCGCCGGTCGCCGCCGGCCTCGTCGCCGGCCCGCAGCGCGGCGACGAGCCGCTCGGCGAACGGCAGCGCCGCTCCCGCCTGCCAGGCCGCGCCGAGAGCGTCGACGACCTCCGGCCCGGTGAGGATGTTGCCCTGTGCGGCCCAACCGTCGCCGGTCCGCCCGCCGGCCCACGGATGGCAGGCCGGCCCGGTCCAGGTGGCACCCGCACCGGTGGCCCCCACGACGCCGAGTTGGCGGTGCTCCCGCTCGGGGTCGGCGGCGATCAGCCCGGCCACCACGTCGGCGGGGGCCACCCCGGTGCGTAGCAGGGTGAGGCCCTGCGGGCGGTAGGCGAGGTTGACGTGGGCCTGGGTGGCCAGCGCACCGACCTCGGCGGCGGCGGCCGGGACCAACGCCCCGGCGGCGAGGAACTTGCTGGCGACGGCGACGCCGTGCAGGCGGCCGTCGGCGGAGCGGGCGACGAGGGAGAAGGTCACCGGCCGAGATTAGCCTTCCGCGCCGCAGTGACGCGGGCACGCGAGGCTCAGAACGGTGGCGCGGCGGCCTCCGGTGGGGCGCCGTAGGCCCGACGGGCGTCAGCCACCGCGACAGCGGCCAGCACCACCGCTCCGACCGCTGTCGCGGCCACCCCGGGCAGGTGCCGCAGCGGCACGGCCGACGCCAGCAGCACCAGGAGGGCGATCCACCGGGACGGCGAGACCCGTGCGAACACCTCGTACTCCAGGCGGGACCGCCCGGCCAGGAACAGGACCGGACCGCCGAGCACCATGACCAGCCACGGCCCGGGGATCCGCTCCAGCGGACTCTCGATGATCAGCTCGTATCCGACCGCTGTGGAAGCGAGACCGATCACCATCACCAGGTGGGTATCGGCGGCGGAACGGCCGATGTTGGCGGGATGCCGGGCCTTCGTCACCGCCTCGCCCAGGATCCGCCCGGCCCGCTGCACGTAGATCCGCCACAGCATGATCGAGGTGGCCAGCGCCAGCGCGAACGCCCACGCGTGCCCGGTCTCGTACGGGCCCTTGCTGTACGCGAAACCGGCCACCAGGATCGTCTCGCCCAGCGCGACGAGGAAGAACTGCTGGTACCGCTCGGCCAGGTGCTCGCCGGCGATCTCCCACTTCGAGATTCTCGAGCGGCCCAGGCCGGGCACCGGCCAACCACAGCGGGCCGCCAGGTACTCCACCGCCAGCGCCGCCGACCAGAGCGCCACCTGCCCGTTGGTGCCCAACATCGCGCCGCCGATCCAGAGCACCCCGCTCACCGCGAAGATCACCGCCATCCGCACCTTCAGCCGGCGGTACGGGTGCGGGCCCAGCGCGATCGACAGGATCACCGGCCGGGTCACCTGCGCGATCACGTACGCCACCGCGAACATCAGCGCGGTCTCGCTGAACGCCCGGGGGATCGCGACCCCCATCAGCATGCTGCACACCAACGCGGTGATCACCACGGTCTGCAACGGCACCCGGTAGGGGTCGTAACGGCTGGTCGTCCACGCGGTGCCCTGCCAGACTGCCCAGAGCGCGAGCAGCAACAGCAGTGTCTTGCCGCTGCCGGTGACCGCCTCCCAGATGTACTTCCGGCCCGACTCCTCGGCCAGGTCCTCGAACGCGCGCGCCGAGATCCGGGTGAGCGCGAAGACGAACACCAGATCGAAGAAGAGTTCCAGGAAGGTGGCCCGGCCCGGTGTGGCCGCCCCGGGGACCGGCTCCAGGTGTCCTGCCGCCCTGAAACCCATGGTCAGCGGCCTGCGCCGTCGGTCCGGTCCACCTCGAAGTGGTAGCACTTTCCACCGCCAGGCACGGTCGGAAACCGGCGA
>NZ_JBEZEH010000171.1:0-16132 GCF_040648775.1 Micromonospora sp. NPDC049089 | reverse complement strand
GGCACCGGCCGACCCGGCCGGTGCCCACGACGCTCAGCGACCGCAGACGGTGTCCAACGCCTTCAGCGGCGGGTCGAGATCCGGCGCCTCGATCTCAGTGGCCTTCGGACCGGCCAGGTGCTTCTCCACCCCGGCGGCCAGGGTCTCCAACGCGGTGCGCACCTGCGGATCGGCAGCGGTCGGCGCCGACGTCCTGAGGTCCTGCAACAGCGCCGTGTAGTGGCCGCGAACCTTCGCGCCCGCCTCCTTGGCGCTGACCGGCTTGTCGATCGCGGCGATCGCATCGTCAGCCATCGCGACGTAGTGCTTCTTCACAAAAACGAGACTGGCGTCGCAGACCTGCTTGCTGTTCGCCGCCACGTCGACGGTCGGGCTCGGCGCCACGGTCGGCGACGGCGGGGCGGCGGCCCCAGCATTCTCCTTCTCGGCAGGCTGACAGCCCACAACGAGGCCGACGGTCGCGACCAGGCCAACCACAATACGGACAGACTTACTCGTCAAGGTGTTCCCCCGTGGTGATGTGCGGCCCCGCCGTTCGCGGCGAACGGGCAGTGGCCGGAGCGCACCACTGTAGACACCACCCGCCGAAGACGCAGACCAGTTTCACCCACGGCCCGCCCGGCATGAGACGTTGAACCTGAACCCCACCACCGACAACCCCAACGAGGACTCCCGATGAACCTGGCGTTCGACCACACGGCGGAGACCGGACCAGCGGTGGTGTGCCTCCCCATGTTCAGCATGAGCCGCGCCGCCACGGCCGCCGCCTTCCACCCTGCCCTCGCCGGCACCGGCCTACGAGAGATCTACCTGGACCTACCCGGCCACGGAGACACCCCCGCACACTGCCCACCCACCTCCCAGGCAGTGCTGGACACCGTCTGCGCCTGGCTCGACCACCACCTCGACACGCCAGCCCTGCTCGCCGGCGGCTCCTACGGCGCGTACCTGGCCGCCGGCATCGCCCGCCAACGACCCGACCTCGTCCGCGGCCTGCTCCTCGTCTGCCCCGGTGTCACCATCGCCCGCCACAGCCGCAACCTGCCCGACGCCCCACCACTCGAAGCACCCCCGGGCTGGCTCGACGCCGCCCCCACCGAACTGCACCCACATCTGGACGCCGCACTGGGTCACCGCACCCCAGGGGTCGTCGCGACGGTGCTCACCGCACTGCACTCCGGCGGCCCCGGTGACCCGACATTCCACCAGGAGTTGCAGAGCGGTCCCGACTACGCGCTACCCGACGAGAACACCGACATCGCCTTCGACAGCCCGGTCAGCGTGATCACCGGCCGGCAGGACCACATCGTCGGGTACGCCGACCAGTTCCACGCCATGCGCCACTATCCGCGCGGCACCTACACCGTGATCGACGCCGCCGGGCACTACCTGCCGTACGAACAACCCGCTCTGCTGCGCTCGCTCACCCAGGACTGGCTGCGCCGATCGCACATCTGACAGCCCGAGCCGGGGGAGCGGACCTTGTCCAGCTATCTACGCGGTCCCTGACGTGTTTCACCGCGAGCCGCAAGTGGTGCTCGGTCACCCCGAAGGGCCACCGTCAACTGATCCAAACCCATCGAACCCAACTCCAGCGCCTGACTATGGAACGCGCGCCGGTCGCCAGGAAAGGACGAACGGCCGGCCAGCCACACGCGCTCACCCACCTTGTAGGCCAACGCCTGCCCAGGCCGACCCAGGTAACGCGCAAGCTCAGCGGACGCGTAGGCCCCCTGATGGCAGCGATCCCGCAACAGCTTCAGCGCCGCGTCCGCCGTCCACACGGCTCCATCGCCGAAGGGCATCGCCAGCCGCAGGTGCAGGCCGATGTCGAGCACGACCCGCGCGGCGCGCAGGAGCTGCATGTACAGGTACCCCAGTCGGGCACCTGGCTGCTCATACAACCCGAGCTCGTCCATGAACCGCTCCGCATACAGCGCCCAACCCTCCTGACTCCCGGAGAGGCCGCCGAGCAGGTTCAACCGCTGCCCGAGGCCGCCCCGGCAGGCTTCCGCGCCGAGGTGGAGGTGATGGCCGGGAACCCCCTCGTGAAAGGCGGTGCTGTAGGCGTACCAGGTAGGGAATGTCGCTGCGCCCTCCGGGACCGACCACCAGACCCGACCCGGCCGCGCCAGGTCCCGTGACGGCCCTGTGTACGCGATGCCGGACGACGTGGCCAACCGCGACTCGATGCGCCTAAGCGGGGCGGGGATGTCGAAGTAGACACCGTCCAACCTCTCGGTGGTCGACTCCAACAGGTCCTGCAGCCACGCAGCGAACGCCTCCCTACTGTGCAGCGTGCCAGGTGCGTCGGGACTGTTGAGCCGGGCGAGCACCTCCGGCACGCTCCCGCCCAGGGCCTCCGCCTCAGCGAGAAGCTCTGCCTCTGTCGCTCTGAACTCCTCCCAACCCCACTCGTACAGCTCGTGCAGGTCAGGTTGGGCCGCGAGGAAGGTACGCACCCAGAGCGCATACCGCTGCTGACCGAACGCCTCCTCCTCAACTGCCCTCGGCGCCAGGTCGACGGTCAGCCTCTCGGCGAGCTTCTGGTACGCCGCTCGCGAGCCCGCTGCCGCGGCTTGCAACGACGCCCGCTGACGCCCCTCGCCGTAGCGATCCACCAGGGCAGCATCGTCGTCAGTCCAGGCACGGCAGCGCTGCGCGACGAGCTCCACCTGACGGCGCGCCGGCACATCGCCGCGCTGCGCGGCGAGTAGGAGGCTGCGGGCGTACCCGTCAAGGGCCGCAGGGATCGCGGCCATGCGTGCGCCGACACGAGCCCAGCCCTCCTCGAAGGCCGCGTTCTCGGCGTCGCGGCCGGGAACCGCGGCTTCGACGGCTTGGCGGATGAGCTGAAGGGGACCGGTGGCCGCCACGTGCAGTTCGCGCAGATCCTCCCCGGCGTCGTGAAAGGCGACACGCGTGTGCAGCCGTTCGACGAGGTGGGCGTGCAGCGGGGTCCCTGCCGGCAGTGCCTCGATCTCGCGCAGGGCGAGGGCGGCCCGGTCCGCGCGGGCCTGGTGGCCTTCGGGGCCGTAGTCGGTAAGCCCGTCGACGTCCTGTTCGCCAGCGTCGACCACCGCTGTGCAAGGGTCGAGGATGGCCATGTCGTGCAGAAGCCGCTCCACGAAGTCCTCGATCACCGGGGCAATGTTAGGGCCTTACCCCAGTTGCCATGGGGCAAGGCCGCATCGGTTCGGAACGATGTAAAGCTGATTCGATAATGCACATTATGTAAAGTAGAGGCTTTCGGATGGTCCCCTCGCCCTTCACCGACGGGGGTCAGTCGCGTGTCAGGCCGGGCGGGCACGCGTCCTCGTTCGGACCGACGAGGCGCGCGTTGACCAGCGGGTTACGTCGCAGGGCCGCGAGCACCGCACCGCTGGCGCCGATGTCGGTCCAGGTGTCGTCCCACAGGGCGGAGACGAGCCAGGAACGATCCGCCGGAAAGAACAGGTCGGGCAGCGCCCCGTCGCCGCGCATGTGCCCGACCCTCCAGCTGAGGGCCTGTTCCGGCCCTGCCTGGACCAGCACGTAGGGCCAGTCCCAGTAGAGGGACACCCTCGGTGCGTGCGGGAAGACGACGTCGTGGGCGCCGGTGTCGAGGAAGCCCAGCCACCAGGGCTGGTCCGGCGTGCACGCCACCAGCTCGTTGATCACCGCTTGTTCGTGGGCGTCGAGACCGACCCCGGCGGGCGGGTGAAAGGTGCCGTACGCCTCGAACACCGGTGGGATCGCCGTGGTGACCGACAGACCCTGCGTGGTCCGTCCGGCGAGCCAGTCGACGTCGCCGGCGGTGCCGATCCGCCAGGTCCGCCCGTCCTTGCTGAGGTCCACGGGCTCCATCGGTGTCGTTGCGTCCTGCGGGTCCCGGTCGACGGCGGCGGGTGACGCATATGGAGCCCACCCGGCTCGGCCGGCGGCCCGCCAACGGTGCCCCTCGCGGCAGACCAGATCTGTCGGACCGTCGACGTCCCGGTACACGATGGGCGTGCCGGGTCGACCACAGGTGGGACAGATGGCGGCGACCGACGTCATGTCGCGCACGATACGTGCTTCTTCATCAGCTCCGGCCGTGCTCGCGGCGGTCCGGAATGAGGCCGCTCTCCCCCTCGTGCACCCGCTTCCGGGTAACGCGAAAATCATGCATAATATCCCTTATGCATGACAAACGGGACGAATCGCTCGCGGCGCTGATCGAGGAGTTCCTGACCGCGCGGGCCACCCGCAAGCCCTCCCCGCACACCCTGGCCGCGTACCGCAGGGATCTGTGCACGATCGCGGCTCTGGTGGCGGAGGCCCCTCCCCTGCCCCTGGACGCGCTGTCGATCACCGACCTCTCCCCCCGGGTGATGCGCGCGGCTTTCGCCCGGTTCGCCGCCCCCCGGGCGCCCGCGTCGGTGCACAGGGCCTGGTCCACCTGGAACAGTTTCTTCACGTTCCTGGTCGCTGACGGGTTCGTGGCGGGCAATCCGATGCCGGCGGTTGGGCGGCCTCGGGCGCTACTCCCCCAGCCGAAGCCGCTGCGCGGCGCGGACACTCCCGAGGTGCTGCTCGCGTCCGCCGCGCGGGACGACGGGCGGCAACGCGACCCGTGGCCGGAGCGGGACGTGGCGGTGTTGGCGGTGGCGCTTTGCGCCGGGCTGCGTTTGTCGGAGTTGCTGGCGTTGCGCGTCGACTCGCTCGGCGGTCGGTCCGGTGAGCGGCGGGTCGAGGTGGCGGGTAAGGGTGGGCGGCCTCGGGTGGTGCCGATCGAGGCGGATCTGGACCGGGTGCTGCGGGACTACCTGGACAGTCGGGTGCGGCGCTTCGGTTCGCGGTCGGTACGCCCCGACTCGCCGTTTCTGGTGGATCGGCGTGGTGAGCCGTTGCGCCGTGGTGGCCTGCAGTATCTCGTGGAGTCGTGTTACCGGCGGGCAGGTATCGGTGACCGGGTGCCGCGGGGTGCGCGGCTGCACGCGCTGCGGCACACGTTCGCGACCCGGTTGGCGGAGGACGGTGCGAGCGCGGCGGAGATCATGCGGTTGTTGGGGCACGCGTCGTTGGCGTCGTCGCAGACGTACATCGAGGTGACGGCCGGGCAGCAGCGTGACGCGGTCCGCGCCAACCGGACGAACCGCGCGCTGGCGGGTCTGGTGCCGCCGGGGTGAGCGTGATCAGTGTGCGCGGTGGCCGGTGCCGTCGGCGGTGACGGGCAGGGGGCCGAGGACGGCGTTGATGATGTGGATGCGGGCGTTGGTGGCCTGGTAGTCGGCGCAGACCGTGTCGGCGCGGTCGCCGAGGCGGGCGGTGGGCCCGGTGCGGGTGACGGTGACGCTGACGCCGTCGAGGGTGGTGGCGGTGCCGGCGGTGGTGAGGTCGGCGATCGGGTGGCTTCCGGTCATGAGGTGGGCTTTCAGCAGGGTGCGGAGCTGGTCGGTGTGGTGGGTCATGAGGTCGTCCCAGTTGTCCTCGGAGAACGTGGCGGCGAAGGCGTCGTCGGAGGGCGCCAGGAGGGTGACTCCGTCGTCGGCGGGTAGGTCGGTGAGGACGCCGCTGGTGCGCAGTGCCGCTTCGAACGTGGTGAGGGTGGGGATCCAGCGCAGCGCCGCCTCGACGGGTTGCCCGGCGAGGAAGCTCGGGTTGCCGGGGTCGGTGCCGGTGGGCAGGGCGGCGCAGAGTGGCCCGGTGGGCTGGGGTGCGGTGCTCGCGGGCGCGGCGTCCGTGCGGGGGGCTGCGGGGCTGCCGGTGCAGGCGGCCAGCAGCAGGGTCGGCAGGAGTAGACCGAGCGTCCGGCGGACGCGTCGAGCGCCGTGCGGCCCGCGGGATCGTCGGGGGTGTCGCGGTGCGGTGGCGGGGTGCGACACGGCGGCCTCCACGGGTGCGGTGTTGCTGGTGGGGTGCCGGCGGCGCGGGTGTCGGGTCCGCGCCGCCGGCGTGATGGCTCGCTAGTGGTCGGTCACAGTGCCGCGCACTGGTTGGTGCGGGGGCCGTGGACGGTGTTGGCGATGCCGAGGTTGTGCGGGGTGGGGTTGTTGCCGGTGCAGGTGAGTGGGCCGCGGATGGTGGTGCCGGCCAGTACGGGTGCGTCGGTGGCGGTGGTGTTGCCGGACAGGTCGACGGGGCCGGCGATGGTGGCGTCGATGATGGAGATCGTGTCGGTGGTGGCGATGCGGACCGGGCCGTTGATGGTGCTGTCGGCGAGGAGGACGCCGGCGGCGCCGGTGGCGGTGAGTGGGCCGCTGATGGTGGTTCCTGTCGTGACGAGTGCCGCGCCGGCCCGGACGGTGACCGGGCCGTTGATGGTGGCGCCGTCGGCGCAGGTGAAGCCGGTGACGGTCAGGGGTCCGTTGCGGCGGCCGGTGAGGGTGGGATAGACGCGTTCGCCGTCGGTCAGCTTCTCCACGCCCTTGCCGTCGAGGAGCAGAGGGATGAGGCCCCGTTCGGGTTGGTTGAGGGGGACGTAGTGGCCGTCGCCGACGGTGATGACCTTCCAGCCGTGGGCGGCGATGCGCTGGGCGACGGTGGTGCCGACGCCACCGGGTCCGTCGGTGCGGGCGCCGTTGTACTGGGCGTCGGTGAGTTTGTAGGCGCAGGGCGGGTTGTCGAGGATCAGGTCGGCGGGGGGCGCGTCGAGTGGTGGTGGGCTGTCGCCGGGGTGCGGTGCCGGGTGGGCGGGGATGGGGCGGGAGCCGCGGAAGACGAGCCGGCCGGTGTTGGCGGCCTGGGTCTCGATGGCTTCGCTGCGGGCGGTCAGGATGTCGGCGCGGTCGGCGCGGTGGTAGTCGAGGAACTGGTGGAACGTCCACAGGGCGGAGTAGGTCTTGCGGCGTCGGTTGTTGGCGGTGTTGCCCTCGTCGGGGCGGGTCTGGCCGCCGGAGCTGCGCAGTTCGAGCAGGGAGTTGGTGACGTTCTTGAGCCCGAGGGTGTTGCGCAGGATGGTTTCCTCGCTGAGGCCGACGTTGCCGCCGCCTTCGCAGCCGTAGGGGCAGGCCCACCAGCCGGCTTCGGCGCCCTTGGCGTACATGTGGCCTTCGATCATGTCCTGGGACTGGTCGAAGATGGGTTGGGCGACGTTCTGGTGCCGTGGGGGCAGCATCGGCAGGTCGCCGGCGCGGGAGTTGCCGAACTCGTGGCCGTCGTAGCCGGCGACGGGTCGGTAGTCGCGGACCATTTTGATGTACGCGGCGGTTTCGGGTTGGCGGATCAGGGAGTAGTCGCGGTTGAGGTCCTGGCCGGTGGAGTTGCCGCGGGTGTTGTTGGCGCGGCCGTCTCCGTTGATGGTGGGGACGATCAGGACGGTGGTGTGGCTGAGGAGGTCGGTGATGCGGGGGTCGGTGCTGAAGGCGAGTTGGCGGGCCATGATGAGGCAGGCTTCGCGGTCGCCGGGTTCGTTGCCGTGCACGTTGCAGTTGATGGCCACGGGTGCGGTGGCGGCGACGGCTTGCGGGGTGGCCGGCGGGGTGGGGTGGCCGATGACCATCATGTTGATGGGTCGGTTCTGGACGGTGCGGCCGAGTTCGACGACGCGTACGCGGTCGCTGAGGGCGTCGATGGCGGCGGTGTAGGCGTACTCGTCGGTGTCGCTGGTGTACTGCGCGGCGTGGGTGGTTTCCCAGCCGGTGCGCAGTTGCTCGCCGGGGGTCGTGGGGTTGCCCCAGGGTGCGGTGGTGGTGGCGGTGACCGGGTCGGAGTAGCGCTGTTCGGTGGTGCCGGTGCGGGCGCGTACACGCCATTGGAAGCTGTCGCCGGGGTTGTAGCCGGCGTCGGCGAAGGTGGGTGCCTGTTGGTTGATCTGGCGGTTGGGTCGCCAGATGCCGACGATGGTGGGTTCGCCGGTGGGGGTGTTGTCGGCGTCGACGGGGGTGCGTTCGATCTGGTAGTCGGTGGCGCCGTCGACGGGCTGCCAGGCGAGGGTGGTGTATCCGTCGGCCTGGTGGGCGGTGAGGGCGGTGACCTGGCCGGGTGGTGCGGCGGTTTGGGCGTTGGCGGGGGTGGCTGCGGTGGTGAGGGTGAGGGCGATGAGGGTGGACACGGCGATGAGGGTTTGTCGCTGGCGTCTCATGTGGCCTCCGACGAGTTGATCGTGGCGTGTCGACCAGCATGATCGTCGAAGTCCGTCGATGCAATGATCTTGAGGGAATCTTGCGTCTTGGTGGCCCGCTCCCCCGCCTTCGAGGACAGCCCGGTGCCGGTTGGCGATGGTGCTCAGCCGAGGTCGACCAGCAGGGGGCGGTGGTCGCTGATGGTGGACGACGGCGCGGTGACCGCGCGGACCGGTGGGAGGGCGGCGAGGGCGTGTCGGTCGGCGAGGATGTGGTCGAGTTGGACGCGGGGCTGCCCGGACGGGTAGGTGGGGAGTCGGCCCAGGGGGTGCCAGCCGGAGATGAGGCAGGCCGCGCCGGCGGGCAGGTTGAGGTCGCCGAGCAGGACGCGGGGCCCCGGTAGCGCGCGCAGGGCGCGGACGGTCTGACGGAGTTGGCGGGCGTTCCAGCCGGGCACGAAGGACAGGTGGGTCGCGGCGACGGTGAGGGGGCCGTGCGGGGTGTCCAGGACGGCGGCGAGGATCACGCGGGGTTCGTCGTGCAGCAGGATGAGACCGCCGCGGGGGCCGGGCACGTAGACCGGTGAGCGCACCGGCGCCGGCTTGAGTCGGGTGACCTGCCAGCTGCGGACGGGGTGTCGGCTGATCAGGCCGATGCCGTAGCAGGGCTCCCCGTGGCCGTCGTCTTCGTGGCGCAGAGGGCGGAACTGTTCGCCGGGGGTGCCGACGACTGCCGCGGCGAAGCGGTGGTGTGGTGCGCCGAGGGCGCGGGCGGCGATGGCGGTGAGGTCGAGGTTGCCGCTGCGGCGTTGGTCGCGGTCGACCTCCTGGAGGGCGAGCACGTCCGCGTCGAGGGCCCCGATGGCGGCGGCGAGTCGGTCGGAGTCGACGAGCCCGTCGGTGAGGGACCGTCCGTGCAGCAGGTTGAAGGTGGCCAGGCGCACTCCTGCACCTTACGTGGCCGTGGCATGGTTGCCGGGTGGTGAAGGTGTTGCTGTGTTCGGTGCTGGTGTTCGTGGCGGTCGGCGCATTGGGGGTGTGGTTGCGGCGTACGCGGGGTCGGTGAGCGGGTGAGGCTGGCCACTCGGTGCCCGTTGCGGCGTGTCGGGTGGGCAGAATTGCCGCCCGTGGACGCCGTGACGCTGAGTACTCTGCTGGCCGCCGCGGCGATGGCCGGGTGGGTCGATGCCGTGGTCGGTGGTGGCGGGTTGTTGCTGCTGCCGGCGTTGTTGGTGGCGGCCCCGGGGTTGCCGGTGGCCACCGCGCTGGGCACGAACAAGCTGGCCGCGATCTTCGGCACGGCCACGGCGGCGGCGACGTACGCGCGCAGGACGACTGTCGACTGGCGGGTGGCGGGTCCGGCGGCGGGGCTCGCGGTGCTCAGCGCGGGGGTGGGCGCGGCGCTGGCCGGGGCGGTGCCGGCGTCGGCGTACCGGCCGGTCGTCCTTGTGGTGCTGGTGGCGGTGGCGGTCTTCGTGCTGTTGCGTCCCCGGATGGGGGTGGTCGCGGTGCCGGCGAAGCGCACCACGGTGCGGGTGGCGGCGGTGATCGCGGTGGCCGGGGTGGGGATCGCCCTGTACGACGGGTTGATCGGCCCGGGCACCGGCACGTTCCTGGTGTTGGCGTTCACCGCTCTCGTGGGCGCGGACTTCGTGCACGGCTCGGCGATGGCGAAGGTCGTCAACGCGGGGACGAACCTGGGCGCGCTGGTGGTGTTCGCGGCGACCGGGCACGTGTGGTGGCTGCTGGGCGCGGGCATGGCGGTGTGCAACATCGCCGGCGCGGTGCTGGGGGCGCGGATGGCGTTGCGCCGCGGCTCCGGGTTCGTGCGGGTGGTGTTGCTGGTGGTGGTGGTGGCGTTGGTCGCGAAGCTGGGCCACGACCAGTGGGTGAGCTAGCCGCGTCGGCTGGGTGAGTCGAAGCGCCCGGCGCGGATTTCGCGCAGGGCGCGGCGGCGGGTGTCGCCGCGCAGGGTGTCGACGTAGAGCCGCCCGCCGAGGTGGTCGGTCTCGTGTTGCAGGGCGCGGGCCAGGAACCCGCTGCCGGCGATGGTGAGTGGCTCGCCGTGCTGGTCGACGCCGTGGGCGGTGGCGTGCAGGGCCCGCACGGTCGGGAAGTACAGCCCGGGGATGGACAGGCAGCCCTCCTCGTCGTCCTGGAGTTCGTCGGACAGTTCGAGGGTGGGGTTGATGAGGTGGCCGCGGTGCCCGTCGGCGTCGTAGACGAACACCTGGGCGCTGACGCCGATCTGCGGTGCGGCGACGCCGGCGCGGCCGGGGGCGCCGAGCAGGGTGTCCATCAGGTCGGTGACGAGGGCGCGTAGCTCGGCGTCGAAGGTGGTGACCGGTTCGCATCCGGTGCGCAGGACAGGGTCGCCGATGATCCGGATGGGCCGCATGGTCATGGGGTTCAGCGTATCGCCGTGTGGTGCCGCGGTCAGCGCCCGGCCAGGGTGGCGCGGATCGGGGTGGTCTTCGCGGCGGCCTCGGCGACCTCGGCGTGTGCGTCGCTGTCCCAGGTGATGCCGCCGCCGGCCCAGGTGTGCAGTCGTTGGCCGTCGGCGGCGGCGGTGCGGATGGTCAGGCCCAGGTCGACGTGGCCTGTGGTGACCCAGCCCAGCGCGCCCATGCTGGCGCCGCGTCCGACGGGTTCGAGGGCGTTGATCTGGGTCAGGGCGGCGAGTTTCGGGGCGCCGGTGACGGAGCCGCCGGGGCAGGTGGCGCGCAGCAGGTCGGCGAGGCCGAGGCCGTCGGCGGCGGCGGCGCGCACTGTCGACTCGGCCTGCCACAGGTCGCACCAGCGGCGGACGGCGAACAGTTCGTCGACGGTGACGGTGCCGGTGCGGGCGATGCGGGCGAGGTCGTTGCGTTCCAGGTCGACGATCATGATGTGTTCGGCGCGTTCCTTGGCGCTGGCGAACAGTTCGGCGCGGCCGGCGGCGGTGGCCGGGCGGGTGCCCTTGATCGGTCGGGTGATCACCTGCCCGTCGGTGACCTCGACGAGGGTTTCCGGGGAGGCGCAGCCGATGGCCCAGCCGTCGCCGGTGAGGACGCCGCCGTAGCGGGCGCCGGGCAGCGCGCCGAGGCGCTTCAGGGCGGGCAGCGGGTCGCCGCTGTAGGGGGCGGCGGCGTGGCCGACGAGGTTGCTCTGGTAGACGTCGCCGCGGCCGATGGCGGCGCGGACCGCGTCGACGGCGTCGGCGTGCTGGGCGGGGGTCCAGCTCTCGGCCCAGTCGCCGAGCCACCACGGTGGCGGTGGTCCGGGCCGGGTGAACCGGGTGGGGCCGTGCTGGTAGACCACGACGACGAGGTCGGGTAGGACCGGTGCGGGCTCGGGCGCCCCGGTGGGTGCGCCGGCCAGCAGCGCCCCGGCGGCGGCGGACAGGTACAGCGCCGCGCCGCAGACCCCGGTGCCGTGCTGGCCGGTGGCGGGTCGGGTCAGGTCGTGCAGGGGTAGGCCGTGCGCGGCGAGGAACTCCTCGGCGAGGGCCGCGGGGTCGCCGCCGTCACCGCGGGACCAGTGCAGGCGGGCGCGTTCGGTCAGCGCGCCCCGGCACGCGGCCGGCGCGGCGGGTACATCGACGGTCGCAGCCGGGCCGCTGCTCGCGGCGGTCGCAGCCGGGCCGCTGCTCGCAGCGCACACCTTTGGGAGCGTTTCCACGCCGTACGGTCCAACCTTCCTCATCCGTTCAGTGGATTTCCCGTGCACCAGGCGGGCACCTGCTCGATGCTGGACACTTTCGCTTGGTACTGTGCGTCACTGGTCATGTGAACCATGACACAGTGCCCCCACAGTCCGGAGAACCCGATGTGCCAGCACCAACCGACCTGCCCCTCCGCTGAAGCCACCGACCGGGAAGCCGCGCGGGTCCTCGCCTGCTTCCGTGAGCAGGGCTGGAGCCTGCTCTGCAACGGTGTCATCGTCTTCGAGGACACCGGCGAGCTGCTTCCTGACGGCAGCAGCATCGCACCGCACCGCGGCCCCGCCCGCCACGCTCTCGTGGCCTGACCGACCACTCAGCGTCACCGTTTAGCCGCCGTCGACCCAGGCTAGTCCCCCGGTAAGGGACGTCCCCGCCCAGGTCGCAGCGGCTGCCGGGGCAGGCCGTACCGCCCGCCCCGGCGCGCCGTCGTCAGTCTCGACCGGCCGCGGCGTCGTCAGTCCTCGAACGCCTCCGGCGACGGGCACGAGCAGACCAGATTCCGGTCGCCGTACGCGCCGTCGATGCGCCGCACCGGCGGCCAGTACTTCCCGGCCCGGTCCACCCCGGCCGGGTACGCGCCCACCGACCGCGGGTACGCGTGCGACCACTCGTCACCGCTGACCATCGCCGCGGTGTGCGGCGCGTTTGCCAGGGGGTTGTCCCCCGCCGGCCACGCCCCGGAACCCACCTGCTCGATCTCCGCGCGGATCGCGATCATCGCGTCGCAGAACCGGTCCAGCTCGGCCAGGTCCTCGCTCTCGGTCGGCTCCACCATCAGCGTTCCCGCCACCGGGAACGACATCGTGGGCGCGTGGAAGCCGTAGTCGATCAGCCGCTTCGCCACGTCGTCGACGCTCACCCCGGTCGCCTTCGTCAACGGCCGCAGGTCGAGGATGCACTCGTGGGCCACCAGGCCCTTGTTGCCGGCGTACAGCACCGGGAAGTGCCCCCGCAGCCGCGCCGCCACGTAGTTCGCCGCGAGGACCGCCACACCGGTGGCCCGGGTCAGCCCCTCGGCGCCCATCATCCGCAGGTACGCCCACGGGATCGGCAGGATCCCCGCCGACCCATACTTCGCCGCCGAGATCGCCGGCGTCGCGTCGACGTGCGCGCCCAGCGGGTCGCCGGGCAGGAACGGCGCCAGGTGCGCGCGCACCGCGACCGGGCCCACCCCCGGGCCGCCGCCGCCGTGCGGGATGCAGAACGTCTTGTGCAGGTTCAGGTGCGACACGTCCGCGCCGAACTTGCCGGGCTTGGCGAACCCGACCAGGGCGTTGAGGTTCGCCCCGTCGACGTACACCTGCCCGCCCGCGTCGTGGACCTTCGCGCACAGCGACGCGATGCCCGTCTCGTACACACCGTGCGTGGACGGGTACGTCACCATGATCGCGGCGAGCGCGTCGCGGTGCTTGTCGATCTTCGCGTCCAGGTCGACGAGGTCGACGTTGCCGTCGTCGTCGCAGGCCACCACCACGACCCGCATCCCGGCCATCACCGCCGACGCCGCGTTCGTGCCGTGCGCCGACGAGGGGATCAGACACACGTCGCGGTGCGTCTCCCCCCGCGACGCGTGGTACGAGCGGATCGCCAACAGGCCGGCCAGCTCACCCTGCGATCCGGCGTTGGGCTGCACGCTGACCGCGTCGTACCCGGTCACCTCGGCCAGCCACGACTCCAGCTGACCGATCATCTCCCGGTACCCGACGGTCTGCGTGTCCGGGGCGAACGGGTGGATGTTCGCGAACTCCGCCCAGCTGACCGGCTCCATCTCGGTGGTCGCGTTCAGCTTCATCGTGCACGACCCGAGCGGGATCATGCCCCGGTCCAGGGCGTAGTCGAAGTCTGACAACCGCCGCAGGTAGCGCAGCATCGCCGTCTCCGAGTGGTGGCTGCGGAACACCGGGTGGGTGAGGAAGTCGCTGCCGCGAATCAGGTCGACGGGCAGCGCCGCGTCCGCGTCGCCGTCGAACGCGGGCACCCCGAACGCCGCCCACACCCGCGCCAGGTGCGCGTCGGTCGTGGTCTCGTCGCAGGACACCCCCACCCGGTCGGCGTCGACCAGCCGCAGGTTGACACCACGGTCCGCGGCGGCGGCCACCACCTCGGCGGCCCTCCCGGGCACGGTCGCGGTGACGGTGTCGAAGAACGCGACGTCCGCGACGTCCACCCCACCGGCGCGCAACCCGCCCGCGAGCCGCGCCGCCATCGCATGGGTACGCGTCGCGATGGCGCGCAGCCCGTCCGGGCCGTGGTACACGGCGTACATGCCGGCCATCACGGCCAGGAGCACCTGCGCGGTGCAGATGTTGCTGGTCGCCTTCTCCCGGCGGATGTGCTGCTCACGGGTCTGCAACGCCAGCCGGTAGGCCGGGTTTCCGTCCGCGTCGCGCGACACCCCGACCAGGCGCCCGGGCAGCATCCGCTCCAGGCCCGACCGCACCGCCAGGTAACCGGCGTGCGGCCCACCGAAGCCCATGGGTACGCCGAAACGCTGGGTGGTGCCGGCGGCGATGTCCACGCCGATCTCCCCCGGTGCGCGCAGCAGCGTCAACGCCAGCAGGTCCGCCGCCACGGTCACCAGGGCGCCGACGGCGTGCGCGGCCTCCACGAGGCGGGCGTGGTCGCGTACCACCCCGGACGCCCCCGGATACTGCAGGTGCAGGCCGAAGAACTCCTCCGGCAACTCGTCGCGCTGCACGTCGAGGACCCGCACGTCGATGCCGAGCGGCTCGGCCCGGCTGGTGATCACCGCGATGGTCTGCGGCAACGCGTCGGCGTCGACGACGTACACGCCGCTCTTGCTCTTGGAAGCCCGCCGCGCCAGGGTCATCGCCTCCGCCGCCGCGGTGCCCTCGTCGAGCATGGAGGCGTTCGCGGTGGCCAGGCCGGTCAGGTCGGTGACCATGGTCTGGAAGTTCAGCAGCGCCTCCAACCGGCCCTGGCTGATCTCCGGCTGGTACGGCGTGTACGCCGTGTACCAGGCCGGGTCTTCGAGGACGTTGCGGCGGATCACCGCCGGGGTGTGCGTGCCGTGGTACCCGAGCCCGATCATGGAGACGGCAACGGTGTTACGCGCCGCGAGGGCCCGCAGCTCGGCGATCGTCTCGGCCTCGGTGGCCGCCTCGGGCAGGTCGAGGGTGCCGTGCCAGCGGATCACCTCGGGGATCGCGGCGTCCATCAGCTCGTCGATCGAGTCGTGCCCGACGACCTCCAGCATCCGACGCTCATCGTCGGGGCCGGGACCGATGTGACGGGTGGCGAACTGCTCTACGGTCATAGGGGGCACTCCCGGGGCGAGGTCGACGTGTCGGCCTCCCCCTCTGTCGCACCCACAGGGGCACTCCACAGCGCCTGCCCACGAGGTCCTTTTGCCTGAGAGGTTCCGGGGAGGATTTGCCCCTTCGGCGCCGCCCTGCGTGCTGTCGGGCGGTCTCTCCCACGTGGGTGTTACCGGCGTGGTCAACGCTACCAGCGTCGGTGTTTCCGGCAGATGTCCTACCCCCGGGGGCTGATGTCCCACCCGGGCGGGGTGCCCATGCGGGCCTGGCCCGTCAGACCCCCAGCGGCGCCCCGGCGCCGACCCGCGCGGCCAGCTGCGGCAGCACCGCACCCAACGGCGCGTCCACGCACACGGTGGCGTGGCCGTCACCCCGGGTCGGCCCCTGGTTGACGATCGCGACCGGGATGCCCCGTTTCGCCGCCCGAATCACGAACCGGCGCCCCGACATCACCGTCAACGACGACCCGAGCACCAGCAACGCGCGGGCCTGCTCCACGGCCGCGAAACACCGCGCCACCCGCTGCGGTGGCACCGTCTCACCGAAGAACACCACGTCCGGTTTCAGCATCCCGGTGCCGCAGATCCCGCAGTCCACCGGCCGGAACGCCTCCACCTGCCCATCGGGGAGATCAACATCACCGTCCGGGTTGACGGCGGCGACGCGGGCCACGAACTCCGGGTTGGCCTCGCGCAACCGCCGGTGCAGCTCCTCCCGGGAGGTCAGGTTGCCGCAGTCCAGGCAGGTCACCTCGTCGAGGCGACCGTGCAACTCGATCACCGACGGGCTGCCGGCCGCACCGTGCAGACCGTCGACGTTCTGGGTGATGACCGTGTCGACCAGCCCGGCGTGCTGCAGCCCGGCCACCGCCCGGTGCCCGGCGTTGGGCGCCGCGCCCGCGATCAGCCGCCAGCCCAGGTGGCTGCGCGCCCAGTAGCGGCGCCGAGCCAGCGGATCGCGGGTGAATGCTTGGAAGGTCATCGGCGTGTGCCGCCGCGCGACCCCGCTGGGCCCCCGGTAATCCGGAATTCCCGCTGGCGTTCTACCACTACCTGGCAAAAAACCCGGACCTGCTCAAGGACCAGGCCAGGGGCGGCTTCTTTCCCGTCGAGCGGCTCAGAGCCCTCG
>NZ_JBEZEH010000170.1:0-16176 GCF_040648775.1 Micromonospora sp. NPDC049089 | reverse complement strand
TCGTTCCCGGTGGGGGTAAGCGGATCTAAGCCCGCGGCCACCCCGTGCACCTCGGCACTGTGATCGGGCGGTCCGGCCGGACCGCCAAGGCGCTGCGCCAGGTGATCGGCTCCATCGGCGGGCGCGGGGTTCGCGTCGACATCGTCGACTCGTACTGATGCAGCTCGTCGTCGGCAGGATCGGCAAGCCGCACGGTGTCCGCGGTGAGGTCACCGTGGAGGTGCGGACCGACGAGCCCGAGGCACGGTTCGCCCCCGGCACAGTGCTGCGCACTGAGCCGGGGGCGACACCCCCGCCGGCCAGCGATGAGCCCGGGGTGCCGTTCCGGGTTCCCGCGGAGCTGACTATCGAGGAAGCCCGCTTCCACCAGGGCCGGGTGCTGATCGCGTTCGAGGGCATCCCGGACCGCAACACCGCCGAGGCGCTGCGGGGGACGCTGCTCGTGGTGGACAGCGCCGACGTGACCCCACCGGACGACCCGGAGGAGTTCCACGACCACCAGTTGGTCGGGTTGGCCGTGGTGACCCCGGCCGGCGAACGCCTCGGCGAGGTCGCCCGCATCGACCACGCGCCCTCGTCCGACCTGCTGGTGCTGCGGCGCCCCGAGGGGCGTACCGCGTTGATCCCGTTCGTCCGGGCGATCGTTCCGGAGGTCGACCTGGCCGGCGGACGTGTGATCGTCGACCCGCCAGCCGGACTGCTCGACCTTTAGGACCAGCCCGCATGCGCGTCGACGTCGTGTCGATCTTTCCGGAGTACTTCGCCCCGCTGGACCTGTCGCTGATCGGACGGGCGCGGGCCAACGACGTACTCCAACTCGCCGTGCACGACCTGCGGACCTGGACCCACGACGTGCACCGCACCGTCGACGACACCCCCTACGGGGGTGGGCCGGGAATGGTGATGCGCCCCGAGCCGTGGGGTGAGGCACTGGACGCCCTCGCGCCGCTCGACGCCCCGCCGCCACGGCTGCTGGTGCCGTCGCCGGCCGGTGCCCCCTTCACCCAGGCCATGGCGTACGAGTTGGCGGCCGAGTCCCATCTGCTCTTCGCCTGCGGCCGCTACGAGGGGATCGACCAGCGGGTCCTGGCGCACGCCGCCACCCGGATGCCGGTCACCGAGGTCTCGCTCGGTGACTACGTGCTCTTCGGCGGCGAGGTCGCGGTCCTGGTGATGCTGGAAGCGGTCACCCGGCTGCTGCCCGGGGTGCTGGGCAACGCTGGCTCGTTGGACGAGGAGTCGCACGCGCACGGGCTGCTGGAGGCGCCGATCTACACCAAGCCGCCGAGTTGGCGTGGGCACGACGTGCCGGACGTGCTCCGCTCCGGTGACCACGGCAAGATCGCCCGCTGGCGGCGCGAGGAGGGCCTGCTGCGCACTGCCGCCCGCCGGCCGGATCTGCTGGCCGCGCTGCCGGCCGATCGGCTCGACAAACGGGACATCGCGGCCCTGGACCAGGCCGGATTTCAATCTCCACCGGGGGATGTGGCAAAGTAGGGGGGTTGCCGCATCCGTCCGCGCCCGCGGTCGGCTGCGAGGATCCCCGACCGGGGTCGGTCCGCCGATCACCACCCGGGAATCAGAATCACCCACCCGCGCACCGAGTGACGGTGCGCCGTGAGCCTTACGAGGACGCAGCGATGAACATCCTGGACGCCCTTGACGCCCAGTCGAAGCGGACCGACCTTCCCGACTTCCGGGCCGGTGACACCGTCAAGGTGCACGCCCGCGTCGTCGAGGGCAACCGGTCCCGTGTCCAGATCTTCCAGGGCGTCGTGATCCGCCGCCAGGGTGACGGTCTGCGCGAGACCTTCTCGGTCCGCAAGGTCAGCTTCGGTGTCGGCGTCGAGCGGACCTACCCGCTCAACGGCCCGGGCATCGACCGGATCGAGGTCGTGACCCGCGGTGCCGTGCGTCGCGCCAAGCTCTACTACCTGCGCGAGCTGCGCGGCAAGAAGGCCAAGATCAAGGAGAAGCGGGAGAAGCAGCCCAGCTGACTTCCCGCTCGCCACGCCGCCCGAGCTGCGCGTATGCCGTACCGACCAGAGCGCACTACGCTGGTCGGTACGGGCGCAGCGAGGCGGCGATCCCGCCCAGGTGGCGGGTAGTTGTCCACTACCGCCCGTGGGGCCTCGACGAGGCTCCCGGGCGGTGGTGTTTTCTGCGGACCGGGGAGTGGCGTGGTGCAGACGCTTGACGAGGACGGCACCGTCGATCCGTGGCGCCGACGGGCTCGCCGCACCCGCCGGCAGATGCCGCTCTGGCAGGAGTTGCCGCTGCTGCTGGTGGTCGCGTTCTGCCTCGCGGTGCTGATCCGCACCTTCCTGCTCCAGGCGTTCTTCATTCCGTCCGGCTCGATGGAGGACACCCTCCTCGTCGGTGACCGGGTGCTGGTCAACAAGGTCGTCTACGACGTTCGTGACCCGCTGCGCGGCGAGGTGGTGGTCTTCCGGGGCACCGACCGCTGGGCGCCGCAGGTCGACGAGCAGCCGAAGCCCGGCGTCGGCGGCCGGCTCGCCCGCACCGTCGGCGATCTGGTCGGGGTGAGCCGACCCGGTGAGAAGGACTTCATCAAGCGGGTGATCGGTCTGCCCGGTGACCGGGTCAAGTGCTGCGACAGCCAGGGCCGGGTGACCGTCAACGGCGTCCCGCTCAACGAGTCGTACGTCCTGCGGGACTCACCCCTGGACCTGCCACCCAACCCGGCGGAGTGTCGCTCCCGGCGCTTCGACGAGATCGTCGTGCCACCCGGTCAGATCTTCGTGATGGGTGACCACCGTGAGGTCTCCCAGGACGCGCGTTGCCAGGGGCCGGTGCCGATCGACAACGTGGTCGGCCGGGCCTTCATGGTGGTCTGGCCGTCGTCGCGGTGGAGCTCGCTGTCGGTGCCGTCCACGTTCGAGGACGTCTCCGGGCCGGCCACGGCGTCCCCCGGCGCGACTCCGGCGCGACCGACTCCGCAGGGCGGTGTGCTGCTGATGCTTCCGCTGGCAGCCGCGCTACGTGGTTCCCGCGCGTTCCGGACGGTGCCGTCCAGCCGGGCAACGTAGGCTCCTTTGCGTGATTGACGAGCAGACCGACAAGCCGCGCAGCTCCTTCTGGAAGGAGCTGCCGATCCTGCTGGGTGTGGCGATCCTGGTCGCGGTGCTGGTCCGCGCCTTCGTGCTGCAGACCTTCTTCATCCCCTCCCCGTCCATGGAGAACACTCTCAAGATCGATGACCGGGTGCTGGTCAACAAGCTGGTCTACGACTTCCGGTCACCGCACCGCGGCGAGGTGATCGTGTTCAAGGCACCGACCGCGTGGAGCGGCAACCCCGACGGTGAGGACTTCATCAAGCGGGTGATCGGCATCCCCGGTGACCACGTGGTCTGCTGCGACCCCGAGGAACGGTTGGTGATCAACGGCAAGTCGCTGGACGAGCCGTACATCTTCTCCATGGACGGGATTCGCGACAAGGCCGCCGATCAGGAGTTCGACATCACCGTGCCGGAGGGCCGGCTGTGGGTGATGGGCGACCACCGTTCCGCCTCCGGCGACTCACTGGAGCACTGGCAGCAGTCCCAGCAGGACATCACCGAGGCCACCATCCCCGAGAAAGATGTGGTCGGGCGGGCGTTCACCGTCTTCTGGCCGGTCAACCGGGCCACCTGGCTGACGGTGCCCGACGGGTTCGACGGCATTCCCAAGCCGTAGGCCGACGGGGCGTGGGCGATCCGCCGTCGGTCTGGCAGGCTGGTGCGGTGACCGTCTACACCCCTCGACGCGCGGCTCGCGTGCTGCTCGTCGACGCGGCCGGCAGGGTCCTGCTGTTCGAGGGCTTCGACCCGGCCCGACCCGGGCACCGATACTGGTTCACTCCGGGCGGCGGGCTCGATCCGTTGGAGTCGCCGGCGGCGGGCGCGGCCCGGGAGTTGGCCGAGGAGACCGGCCTGCGGCTCGACCCGGCCCAGTTGGGCGAGCCGGTCTGGGCCGATGCGACCGAGTTTTCCTTCGACGGCACGTGGTACCGCCAGGAGCAGGATTTCTTCCTCTTCCGGGTGGACTCCTGGCAGGTGGACACCACCGGCTTCAACGACGTCGAGCGCCGCAGCATCGCCGACCACCGCTGGTGGGTTCCGGACGAGCTGGTGGCCAGCGGTGACCGGTTCTACCCGCCCGAACTGCCCGCCCTGCTGACCCGGCTGGGGCAGTCGACCGCCGCCGGCCAGGGCGGAGCGTCGTGCTGACCCCGCCGCGCACCGTGGTGCGCCGCGAGGCCGGCCTGTACGCCCTGGAGCGGGCGTTGCAGCGGCGTGGCTTCCGGCACGTAGCCGGCGCCGACGAGGCGGGCCGGGGGGCGTGTGCCGGTCCGCTGGTCGCCGCCGCGGCGGTGCTGCCCGA
Organism: Micromonospora sp. NPDC049089; assembly: GCF_040648775.1. Classification (NCBI taxonomy): domain Bacteria; kingdom Bacillati; phylum Actinomycetota; class Actinomycetes; order Micromonosporales; family Micromonosporaceae; genus Micromonospora; species Micromonospora sp. NPDC049089. The sequence goes on along the minus strand of NZ_JBEZEH010000170.1, from coordinate 11,793 downwards.
GGGGCGGCGCGGCGAGATCGAGGGGCTGGCCGACTCGAAGCTGCTCACCCCGGCCAGCCGGGAACGGGTGTACGCGGAGGTGGTGGACCGCGCGCTCGCGTACGCCGTTGTGGTGATCCCGGCCGAGGAGGTCGACGCCCGGGGTCTGCACGTGTGCAACCTGGCTGCGATGCGCCGGGCGCTCGCCTCGCTCACCACCCGCCCGGAGTACGTGCTGACCGACGGGTTCGGCGTGGACGGCCTGGGCGTGCCCGGTTTGGCGGTGTGGAAGGGCGACCGGGTGGCCGCGTGTGTGGCGGCCGCCAGTGTGCTGGCCAAGGTCACCCGGGACCGGCTCATGGTGGAGTTGGACGGGGTGTTCCCGGCGTACGGCTTCGCCGAGCACAAGGGCTACATCACCCCGGAACACTCGGCCGCGCTGCGGGAGCACGGGCCGTGCCGGGAGCACCGGTTCTCGTACGTCAATGTCGCCGCGGTCTCCGGCCGCGACGGCCGGCCGCCGCGCGCCCGACGGCCCGGCGGCCACGGCCCGGACGAGCCGATGGAGCGCTCGTGGGCGTCAGGGGGTACCGTCGGCGTGGCGTTGGGCGAGCAGCCTCGGCCTCAGACGCCGGTGGGGGAAGATGTGGCCATGGAAGGCGGAGTGCGATGAGCGCGGAAGATCTCGAGAAGTACGAGACCGAGATGGAGCTGCAGCTCTACCGGGAGTACCGCGACATTGTCCGCCAATTCTCCTACGTGGTGGAGACGGAGCGTCGGTTCTACCTGGCCAACCAGGTTGACCTGCACGTGCGTAACTCCGACGGCGAGGTCTACTTCGAGGTCGAGATGCACGACGCCTGGGTATGGGACATGTACCGTCCTGCCCGCTTCGTGAAGAACGTCCGGGTGATGACCTTCAAGGACGTCAACGTCGAGGAGCTCGAGAAGCCCGACATCTCACTGCCCGCCGACTCTGGCTTCGGCGGCTGAGCGCACCCGAACCGCTGGGCCGTGCCACGGGCCCCCCACCCGTGGCCTGACACCCGCCGCCGATCACTCGGCCGGCACCACGACCTCGACCCGCTGCACCATGTTGTTGGCGAAGCCGCCACGGTTCCACTGTTGCTCGACCGGCTGGGTCCGCCCGGACGCGTCGGTCGCCCGCGCGCCAAGCACGTACCGGCCGGGGGTGGCGACCCACTCGTGCCGCCAGCGCCGCCAGGCGAAGTCCCCCGCGTCCCCCGCGTCCCCCGGGTCCAGCTCGGCCTGCGCCCAGTTCCGCCCGCCGTCGGTGGTCACCTCCACGGCGACCACCGGGGCGTGCCCCGACCAGGCCCGACCATCCAGCGTGCACGGGCCCTGTCGCAGCACCCGACGACGGGACATGAAGTCGGGGAAGCCGGGCGGACGGACCAGCGCCCGTGGCTCGATCCGGGTGACCGGCACGCCCGGGTCGTCCGCGTCGCGACGTACGCGGTAGGCCACCGCGTTCTGGTACCCCTCGAACGGCTCGGTCCGCAGCTCGATCGAGTGGAGCCACTTCACGTGGGCCATCCCGTACCAGCCCGGCACGATCAGCCGCAGCGGCGCGCCATGCTGCGGCAGCAGGGGAGCGCCGTTCATCTCGTACGCCAGCAGCACCTCGTCGCGCAGCGCGTCCGCGACCGGAAGCGCCCGCTGGTAGTCCTGCTCGATCCCACGCTCCACACCGTGATCGGCGCCGGTGAAGACCACGTCCACCGCGTCCGGGTCGACGCCCGCCTCCCGCAGCAGCGGAGCGAGGGGGGTGCCGGTCCACTCCGCGTTGCCGACCGCCTCGACCAGCCAGGGCTGGCTGACCGGTCGAGGGTGCAGCAGGGCTCGCCCGTTGCCGGCGCACTCCAGGGTCACCTGCCGGGTGACGCGGGGCCGCTCGCGCAGGTCGGCGAGGGTGACAGTCAACTGACTGTCGACCGCGCCGCCGATGGTCAGTGTGTGCGTCTCCGGGTCGAGCTCCGGGATGTCGTAGTGGATCAGCAGGTAGTGCAACCCGGCCGGGGTGACGTCGTAGCGCAGCGCCTCCAACGGGATGCCGTGGTTGCGGGCCGCGAGTCGCAGCTCCTCGGCGCTGATCGTCTCGTCCGGCTCCGCGAGCCGGGACGGGCCGCTCACGTCGGCCACCGTGGGCCCGGTGGGGGACGACGTCCGGTCATCGAGAGTGGTCATGCGGCCTCCCCGGCACAGACGGCGGCACCCGCCGTACGCGGCCCAGCCTAGGCCCTGCGTGGCGGCCCGAGAACGACACCGGAGCTACGGCCGCGTGGGGGTGGTGAGTCGGTACCGGTTCGTCCGAGTGACCATTGAGGGTTGTGATGATTGCGGATGAGGAATTCTGGCGGCTCGTCGCGGTGCTGGGCGGCCGGCCCGAGGTGCACGACGACGGGCCGTACGAGCGGTTGACCGCCGTGCTGGCGGCAGAGCCGGTGGAGCGGATCATCGGCTTCGCGGAGACGCTCGCGTTCACGCTCTACCAACTGGACCGTCGGGTGCTCGCGCAGACCGTCCTTCCCGGCGGCGACCGTCTGTCCGATGACAGTTTCCTGTACGCCCGTTGCGCCGTGGTGGTGGCCGGACCGGCGGCGTTCGATGCCGTACTGGTCGATCCGGCGGCGTTCGCGCGCTTCACCACCGACGAGGCCGCCCACGCGGAATCGCTTCTTGACGTCCCGTCCAACGCCTACCAGAAGGCGACCGGGCAGGAGTGGGAGCACGTCGAGGAGTACGACTACGAGACCGGGTCCAACGAACAGTGGTGGTGACCTGGTCTGTCAGGCGTCGGCCCAGCGTCCGGGCATAGCAGATCATCGAGGGCTCCGGGTGGTCGTCCACAGCGCCTCCGGTTGTCCACAGCCTCGTCGGCCGGGCTGGCGAACGACCCGGCGTCGGCCGGAGGCTGCCGTCATGCGACAGCCCTCCGTCCGTTCGATCCGCCGCACCGTGCTGCTCTGCGCCGCGCTCCCGCTCGCGCTGACCGTCCAGCTCTGCGGGCTGGCGGTGCTGGTGGCGGCGGTGCCCGGCCAACCCCCGACCCCGACCGTGCCGGTCGCGGCCCTGGGGGAGCCGACCGTCGCTCCGACGCCGGCCGGGCGGTTCCGCTGGCCGCTTGACGGGCCGCCTCGTCCGGTGCGCCGGTTCGACCCGCCGCCGCGACCGTGGCTGCCAGGCCATCGCGGCGTCGACCTGGCTGCTCCCGCGGGTGCGGTGGTGCGGAGCGCCGGGCCGGGCACCGTGCTCTTCGCCGGTCTGGTGGCCGGTCGACCGGTGGTCACCGTGGGGCACGCCGACGGGCTGCGGACCACCCACGAGCCGGTCCGGCCCGGCGTACGCCTCGGCCAGCCGGTCACCGCCGGCGCGCCGCTGGGCGAGCTGCTGCCCGGGCATCCGGGGTGCCCGGCCGAGGCGTGCCTGCACTGGGGCCTGCGCCGGGGCGAGGAGTATCTCGACCCGCTGGCCCTGCTCGGCCTCGGCCCGGTGCGCCTGCTCCCGGTCGGTCCGGCCCGGGTGTCCGCTCCCGGCCGTCCGGAGCAGCGTCAGCTCCCCGACGCGATCCGTCAGCGCTGGGCGAGCAGTGCCGGCAGCCGTGCGGCCAGCCGTTCGTACTCGTCGGTGGTGTTGTAGACCTGGCCGGTGAGCCGCAGCCACCCCCGGCCGTTCCAGCTCATCACCGCCACCTCGGCGGCGAGCCGCTCACCGATCCGCGCCTGCAACGCCCGCGCCGCGTCGATCGTGGTGCCAGTGCCGGCCGGCAGCGGGATGAGGCGCAGAGCCACCCCCGGCCCGCCGGGGTCGGGCAGATCGGCGGGAGCCACCCCCAGGGCGTCCCCCACCACCCGCTGGCCGTACGCGGCGAGCGCCGCGTTGTGGGCCCGCACCCGGTCGACGCCGAGACTGCGCATCGTGAACAGGCCCGCCGGGGCGGCCAGCCAGGACGTGTAGTCGAGCGTGGCCTGCCACTCGAGCCGGGCCGGGAAACCCGACTCCTGCTCCCAGGACACCACCAGCGGCTCGATCCGGTCCCGCCACTGCGGTGCCACAGCCAGCAGGGCGGTCCCACGGGGTGCGAACGCCCACTTGTGCAGGTTGCCCACCCAGAAGTCCGCGCCGATGTCGGCCACCGAAATGGGCAGCATGCCCGGGGCGTGCGCGGCGTCCACCAGGACCGGCACGCCGTGTTCGCGGGCCACCCCGACGACGGCGGCGGTCGGAAAGAGCTTCGCGGTGGCCGAGGTGAGCTGGTCGACGACGAGCAACCGGGTCCGCCCCGGGTGCAGGCCGGCGCGGATGCTCTGCACGATCTGCTCGTCGGTGGCGGCCAGGGGGATTGGCAGGACTCGGCTGACCGCGCCGGTGCGGCGGCACTCGCGCTGGATCGCCAGGCTCACCGCCCCGTACTCGTGGTCGGTGCTCAGCACCTCGTCGCCGGCCTTGAGACCAATCGACTGGAGCACCACTGCGACGCCGGTGGTGGTGTTGCCCACCAGGGCGCTGCCGTCCGGGTCGGCGCCCAGGAACCCGGCGAGGTGCCGCCGGGTGTGTGCGATCCGGTCCACCAGCCCCTGGGTGAAGAAGCGCAGCGGGTTCGCCTCCATCTCGTCGCGCAGCCGCTGCTGGGCGCGCTGCACGTTGATCGGCACCGCGCCGAACGAGCCATGGTTGAGGTGGCTGACCGCCGGGTCCAGGGAGAAGAGCAGGCGGGCGCCCGGGATCGGCTCAGGAGGATTCGGGACGCTCACCTGATGATCGTAACCGCCACGCTCGCGCGCCTGCGGCCCTTGATCAGGGCGGGCGTGCGTGCTCTCCGGCCCTTGATCAGGCGCGCGGGTGCGCCTGCCGGTAGGCGGTACGCAGCCGCTCGACCGAGACGTGGGTGTAGATCTGCGTGCTCGCCAGCGACGAGTGGCCGAGCAGCTCCTGCACTGCGCGCAGGTCCGCGCCACCCTCCAGGAGGTGGGTGGCAGCGGAGTGGCGCAGATCGTGCGGGCTGGTCGGGGGCAGCCCGGCGGCCTCGGCGTACGCACCGACAACCTGACGGGCGGTCGTCGGGTTGAGCCGACCACCTCGCGCACCCAGCAGCAGCGCCTCGCCGGAGCGGGCGCCCACCATCACCGGGCGGCCCCGGCGCAGCCAGTCGTCCAACGCCCGCTGGGCGGGCACCCCGTACGGCACCGAGCGCTCCCGCCCGCCCTTGCCGAACACCCGGATCACCCGTCGGCCGTGGTCGACGTCCCCGACGTCCAACCCACAGGCCTCGCTGACCCGTACGCCGGTGGCGTAGAGCAGCTCCAACAGCACCCGGTCCCGGAGCGGAAGCGCCTCGACGGCTTCGTTCGGGCCCGACTCGGCTGGCGGGTTCGGGGGAGGTGCCTGCCGGGACGGCGCCTCGACCAGAGCGGCGGCCTGATCGGCGCGCAGCACGCTGGGCAGATCCCGGTGCGCGCGAGGGCTGGCCAGCGCGGCGCCCACGTCGGCGGGGAGCAGGCCGGCCCGGTGTGCCCAGGCGCTGAATGCCCGCGCTGACGCGGCCCGCCGGGCCAACGACGTGCGGGCCGCACCCGTGGTGCGCTGCCGCGCCAGCCAACTGCGCAGCACCGACAGGTCCAGCTCGGCGAGGTCGACGCAGCCCATCCGGACGGCGTGGTCGAGCAGCGAGACCAGATCGGTGACGTACGCGCGGACGGTGTGCTCCGAGCGGTTACGCACCCGGGACAGGTGCTCGGCGAAGTCGTCGACAGCGTCGCGCAACGCTGGCGGGAGTGCCTGGTGCATGGCCCGGGTGCCCCGGTCCGGTCGGCTCATTGTGGCCGCGCCGACGTACCGGCCGGTTCCTCGGCCCCGGCACCCTCACTGACGGCTGACACGGCACCAGCCTACGGCCGGTCCGCGGCCGCCACCGCACACGACGCTGCCGGGCGTCCACCCCCGACTAGCGGCGGTTGTTCCTCTTGCTCAGCAACACGACCAGGCCGACAACGAGCACGGCGGTCACGACGAGACAGAAGAGCACGCTGATGTGCCACGGCTTGATTGCACCCATGAGCGGGCACGGTACCGGCAGTGTCGGCTGGTCGGGATCCCGACGGCGAGAGGCTGGCCGGGATCCGACCGCGAGAGGGCGCGGGTATCCGGACGACCACGCCGGCCAGGTTGCGGTGACGCACCCCTTCAGGCGACAGGCCGACCGGACGTCTCCGCCGCCGCACGCTACTGTCTGGCGGGTGCGGCGAGGGCGTAGCCGTCGTCTTGACGGACCACCATGGACAGTTTCTCCAGCAGCGACAGCTTGCGCAACGCGGTCCGTAGGTCGACGCCGGCGCGCGCGGAGAGCCGGTCCACGCCCATCGCGCCACGGCGGGGCAGCGCCTCCAGCAGCGACCGCGCGTCGTCGTCCAACGCGTCGGTGGCCCGCTGCGGTCCACGCGCCAGCGGGGCCAGGTCCGCGCCGATCCGACCCACCTCCTCCAACACGTGCGCCACCCCGGTGACCAGCCGGACCTTGTCGGGGAACTCGCGCAGGAACTCGTGCGCGCCGACGGACATCGCCGAGGTCACCGGCCCCGGCACCACCATGGCCACCCGATTGGCGTGGACGGCTCGCCGCGCGGTCTGCGTCGCGCCACTGCGCGCCGACGCCTCCACCACGACGGTGCCCCGGGTGCCTGCGGCGATCACCCGGTTGCGGATCAGGAACCGGGGCCGCAGCGGCTCGGCACCGGGCGGCCACTCGCTGACCAGCAGCCCCGTCTCGGCGATCCGGTCGAAGAGCGCGGCGTTGCCCATCGGGTACGGACGGTCGAGCCCGCAGGCGAGCACCGCGACGGTCAGACCGCCAGCGGTGAGTGCGCCCCGGTGGGCGGCGGCGTCGATGCCGAACGCGCCACCGGACACTATTGTCCAGTCCCGCTCCGCCAAGCCGTACCCCAGCTCGGTCGCGACGTGCTGCCCGTATCCGGTGGCCGCCCGCGCCCCGACCACGGCCACCGAACGATCCAGAGCCTCGCCGAGCGGCCAGCTCCCGCGCACCCAGAAGCACAGCGGCGGGGCGGTCTCAGCGTCCACCCGGCGGCTGACGTCCGGCAGCCGCAACGCGGCCAGGCTGGCGACCTGGGCCGGCCACTCCTCGTCGTCCGGCGTGACCAGACGGGCACCCAGTCGGTCCGCCCGCTCCAGGGCCTCCGTGGCCACTGCCCGCGCGTCGCCGGCCGCCGAGCGTGCGGCGACAGTGGTGTGCAGCCAGCCGTCCGGGCTGCCCCCGTCGAGCAGCAGTTCCAGGGTTTCCACCGGACCGTGCCGTTCGACCAGGTGATGCACAGCGCGCGTGCCCGGCTCCGCCAACCAGGTCAGGGCGACCCGGGCCAGCCGTCGTTCCTCCTCGGCGCTCATGCCGCCTCCCCCGTCCGTAGTTGAAGCGCCTCCCGGACGTCGTCCTGGTCAGGTCGGTCGCGGCCGTCGAGGTCGGCGATGGTCCAGGCCATCCGGATCACCCGGTCGAAGCCGCGCGCCGACAGCGAGCCGGAGTCGAGCCGGCCCCGCAGCTCCACTGTGACCCGGGCCGGCAGCCGCCACGGCGGTCGGCGCAGGTGCGGCCCTTCCACCTCGGCGTTGAGCCGTCGGCCGAGGTCTGCCCAGCGGCTGACCGCCGCCTGCCGGGCCGCCGCCACCCGGGCAGCGACCGTCGCCGAGGGCTCGACACCGCCGTCGGTCGCCATCAGTTCGGCCGCCCGCACCGGCATCAGCCGCACCTGGACGTCGATCCGGTCGAGCAGCGGCCCGGAGAGCCTTCCCAGGTAGCGGCGGCGAGCCAGCGGCGAACACTCGCAGTGCGCGTCGCCAGCCGGTTTCGCGCACGGACACGGGTTGGCAGCCAGCACCAGCTGGGTCCGGGCCGGATAGACGGTGCCGCCCCCGCTGCGGCTCAGCTGGATGCGGCCGTGCTCCAGCGGCTGGCGCAGCGCCTCCAGCGCACCCTTGCTGAACTCGGGAGCCTCATCCAGGAAGAGCACCCCGCGATGCGCCAGCGACACCGCGCCGGGTCGGGCCAGCCCCGAGCCACCCCCGACCAACGACGGAATGGTCGCGGTGTGGTGCGGCGCCTGGAACGGCGGGCGACGCAGCAGCCGACCACCCGGCGGCAGCAGCCCGGCGACCGAGTGCAGCGCGGTGACCTCCAGCGCCGCGTCGTCGTCGAGCTCGGGCAGGATCGACGGCAGCCGTTCGGCGAGCATCGTCTTGCCGGCGCCCGGTGGGCCGAGCAGTGCCACGTGGTGCCCGCCGGCCGCGGCGACCTCCAGGGCACGCCGACCCAGCTGCTGCCCGGCGACGTCGGCGAGATCCGGCCCACCGGTCAGCGGCTCCGGGATGTCCGCCGGCGGTTCGATCAGCGGGGTCCCGTCCCGAACGAAGGCGACGAGCCGGTGCAGATTGTCCACCGCTCGCACCCGTACGCCGGGGATGACGGCGGCCTCGGCGGCGTTGCCGACCGGGACGATCACCCGCGCGACGCCGGCCTGGGCTGCGGCGGCGACCATCGGGAGTACGCCGCGCACCGGCCGGACCGTCCCGTCGAGCCCCAGCTCGCCGAGGACCACCACTCCCTCCAGTGGGAGCAGCGGCAACTCACCCGAGCCGCCCAGCAGCGCTGCGGCGATGGCCAGATCGAAGGCCGACCCGAACTTCGGCAGCGTGGCGGGCAGCAGGTTGAGGGTGATCCGCCGGTTGGGCCAGCGCTGGCCGGAGTTGACCACAGCGGCGCGGACCCGGTCGCGGGCCTCGTGCAGGGCGGTGTCCGGCAGCCCGGAGATCACCACCGCCGGCAGGCCGGCGGCCAGGTCGGCCTCCACCTCGACGAGGTGTCCGGTCACGCCGACCAATCCCACGCAGAGCACCTTGGCGTAGCTCACGGCACATCACCGATCCTCCGGGTAGGCATGTCAGAACGCGCCCTTGAGGTGGTCGACCTGCGCCGGACCGGCGTCGGGGAGCCGCACCGACAGCACGTCGAAGCGCACCTCCTCGGCGGTCGTGCCGGTCTCGGTCAGCCACCGCGCGGCGAGCCCCCGCAGCCGGCGGGCCTTGGCCGGTACGACCGCCTCGGCCGGGGTGCCGAAGCCCTCACCCCGGCGGGTCTTCACCTCGCAGAAGGCGAGCACGGGCCCGTCCCACGCGATGATGTCGATCTCCCCGGCCGGGCAGCGCCAGTTTCGGGCGATCGGGCGCAGCCCCGCCTCGGTCAGGTGCCGGGCCGCACACTGCTCGCCGTACGCGCCAACCGCCTGGTTCCGCTTCGTCATGGCCGGCACGGTGCCCGCCGGAGGGTGGTCGTCGCGACCCGGCAGCAGCCCACCTGTGGACAACAGGGGTGCTGTGGACAGTCGGACGATCATGCCCGCGCTGTGCTACGGAGCCACCCGTGTCTACGCTGCCCCGACGATCGAGGGCCCGTTCGGCGGGGTTGAAATGGCGCGGGCGTGGCCGGTCGCATACGGTGCCTGACGTGGACGGACGACGGAGTTTCCCGGAAGATCAGGAGTCGCGCTGGTACCCCGACGAGCGGGGTCGCGGTTACGGCGAGTCGGATTGGCGTGGCGCGGGCGAACCGCGGTACCGGGACGGTGAGATCCCCGAGCCGCGTGGCGCTGAAGACGGCCGCTCCGTCGAGGACACCGGCGTCGGCCGCCGCCGCGAGCCGGACTCGGGACGCTTCGGTGCCGTCGACGAGAGCCGCTTCGGTACGCCGGAGTCGGATTCGGGTCGCCTGAGCGCGGTGGACGTGGGCCGCTTCGGTACGCCCGAGTCGGACTCGGGTCGCTTTGGCGCCCTGGACGCTCAGACCGGTCGGTTCGGCGGGAGCGAGGCTGATTCGGGGCGTTTCGGCGCGGTCGACCCGTTGGGTGTGGCGCGGCCGGAGGCGGACGGTTACCGGGCCACCCGGTCGCGGCGGGCGGACCGGGATCCGTCGGAGACCTCTGGAGAGCTACCCGGACGCCGAGCCGCCCGAGAGACGACCACGGCGGGATCTCCGGTGACCAGCGCAGTGCCGGAGACCACCGGCGACAGCACGTCGCCAGCGCCGGCCGGCGTGCTCGCTGACCAGGCTCGTCCCGCTCCGCTCGGCGGGTACCCGATCATCGAGCCGACCCGGGGTGGCGTCGACACGCCGCACCCGCTGGAGATGCCGACCGGCCCGATGCCCGGGATCGGCCCGCGACCCGACCTGCCCGCAGGTGAGCCATCGGTGTATCCGCCGGCCGCCGACGGCGTCTATCGGACCAGGCGACCGGTGCTGGCCGTACTCTTCGCCCTGTTGGTGTTGGTCTTCGAGGTCCCCGCGTTGCGGGTGCTGCTCGCGGGCGTGACCGGCGACCCGGTGGACGCTGGAAACGTGGTGGTGGGTATCGCCCTGGTTGCCGGACTGCCGATCTTCGCGACCGGGCTGTACGGGCTACGAACCGGAGGTCTGGCGCTCTCCGACAACGGTCGGGGCTGGCTGCGCCCACCGACGGCCTACCTGACCGTCGGCCTGGTGCTCTTCGTGGCCGCCGCGCTCGCCGCCGGCTGACCCGGCCCGCGTAACTCGCGCGAGAGAGCGGCGGGGCGGCGGAGCAGCACGCCACGCGCACCCCGGGGCAGCTGAACGGGTGAGGGGCGTACACTGGCCAACTGGCGACCGCCTCGTGCGGTCGACCTCGCGTGCCCTCTTCACGAATCGTCGTGGAGCGACGGCCTCCCTGGTCCCGATCTTGATCGGGTCCACCATGGGTCGGCGACCAGGCACCAGGACGCCCGGCCACCGGCCGGACGTGACAACCAGGGACCTTGAGGAGTACCCCAACCATGGCCGTCGTGACCATGCGTCAGCTGCTGGAGAGCGGTGTCCACTTCGGGCACCAGACCCGGCGCTGGAACCCGAAGATGAAGCGCTTCATCATGACCGAGCGCAACGGCATCTACATCATCGACCTGCGCCAGACCCTCGAGTACATCGAGAAGGCGTACGAGTTCGTGCGTGGGACCGTCGCCGAGGGCGGCAGCATCCTGTTCGTCGGCACCAAGAAGCAGGCCCAGGAGGCGATTGCCGAGCAGGCGACCCGGGTCGGCCAGCCGTACGTCAACCACCGCTGGCTCGGTGGCATGCTGACCAACTTCCAGACCGTTTACAAGCGGCTCCAGCGGATGAAGGAGCTGGAGGGCCTGGGCGACCTCAGCGGCACCGCCGCCGGTTACACCAAGAAGGAGACCCTGCAGCTCTCCCGCGAGAAGATCAAGCTGACCCGCACCCTCGGTGGCCTGCGGGACATGCAGAAGCTTCCCGCCGCGGTGTGGATCGTCGACACCAAGAAGGAGCACATCGCCGTCGACGAGGCCCGCAAGCTGGGCATCCCGGTGATCGCGGTGCTGGACACCAACTGTGACCCGGACGAGGTCGACTTCCCGATCCCGGGTAACGACGACGCGATCCGCTCGGCGGAGCTGCTGACCAAGGTCGTCGCCGCCGCCGTCGCGGATGGTCTGATCGCGCGCTCCGGCCGTCGCCGGGGCAACGACGAGAAGCCCGAGGGTGTCGCGAGCGACGAGCCGCTGACCGAGTGGGAGCGCGAGCTGCTGGAGCCGAAGAAGGCCGACGAGGCCGCACCGGCCGAGCAGCCCGCCGCTGCCGCCACCGAGCAGCCCGCCACCCCGGAGCAGCCCGCGCAGGCCGCCACCGAGCAGCCGGCGGCCGCCACCGCGGAGTGATCGCACCGTCGCTGCCCCGCCGTCCGCGAAAACGGACGGCGG
>NZ_JBEZEH010000169.1:0-16481 GCF_040648775.1 Micromonospora sp. NPDC049089 | reverse complement strand
CCACCAAAAACCCGCCGGCCGCGGCCGCCTTCCCCCGCCCCCGGCCCGCCCCCCGCCCCCCCGGGGGGGGGGGGTGGGGGGGGGGGGGGGGGGGGGCCGGGGGCCCCCCGGCCCCCCCGGGCCGAGCCGGAAGGCACCCGGGGGTGATCGGATAGCCTGCACGGGTGCGTACACCGCTTCCGGCCGCGGGTTCAACTCGCCGCGGGCTGATCGCCGCGGCGACGCTGGCACTGCTCGTTTCGGGGGCGTGCGCCGACGCCCAGCCGACATCCGAGCAGCAGCGAGGGCCCGATCCCGAGGTGCTGATCGATGAGCTGACCGCCGGCCTATCCCGGGACAACCCCTACCGAGACCCGGACACGGAGGAGCGGGCGGCGGCCCGGCGGGCAGCGCGGTCGCTGGTCACCGAGCCGAATGCCGCCAACGACCTGGATCAGGTCTTCGGCGACCTCGGCTTCCGGGCCCATCATGGGACGGACCCGGTCACCGACCGGCCGTTCGCGCTCTACCTCGCCGATGGGTCGGACGATCGTTCCTGGGGCGCCGTGCTGGTGGACCGGGGCACCGCCCCGCGCACGGTGATCGAGGTGCCGCACCCCGGCTTCGACATCAACACGGAGAAGCTGGGCCTGGCCGTCCACCGGAAGACGCCGGGAAGCGTGCTGCTCGTCGCCGGGGCACACCGGCAGGCCGCCGACAGCGACGCGGACGTCGCCCACAACGACCGCTCGCTGTTCCACACCCTGGCGACCGAGTTCGCCAGGAACGACCTCGACCAGATCCAACTGCACGGCTTCGCCGACCGGAACCTGCCCACGTCCGACGCGGTGGTGTCGACGGGGTCGGCTCCGGTGACCCCGGTGGCCCGCCGGATCGCGGACGGCCTCTCCGGGGCCGGGCTGAACACCTGTCGGGCGTGGGTGCGGAAGTGCGGCCAGCTTGAGGGTAAGACCAACCAGCAGGGCCGGGCCGCGGCGGAGCTGGAAGCGGTCTTCGTCCACCTGGAGCTGAGCTGGTCGGTCCGGCGGGACGCCGAAGCCCGCGGCCGTGTCGCGGACGTGCTCGCGGCGCAGCTCGCCGTGGCCTGACTCGTTGCAGGGTCGCCGTCGAGGTCAGATCCGGCGGGCCGTCCGCCAACGCAGGGCCCAGTAGCCGGTGCCGTCCAGGATGGACTCGCCACCCAGGTCACCCATGGTCGGGCCGTTCGCGGTGGTACGGCTCGAGATGAACCTGTGGTGTCCCCGGTCGTCCACGCCGAGGTACATGCCGGAGTGCTCGATGTTCGCGCCCTGCACCGGCCCGGCGTTGAAGAACAGAAGATCGCCGGGGAGCAGCCGATCCAGCTCCCGGGCCCGCTTGCCGGTGTTCGGCATCAGCAGGGCCCCGGGTCCCACCGAGGCCATCGCGGTCGCCCGCCGGGGTAGGCCGGGGCCGGCGTTGTTCGTGCCGAGGAGCGGGTAGCCCATCCGGTAGCCGTAGACCATGCGCAGGAAGCCCGAGCAGTCCAGGCTGCGGATGTGCGACGCCGTCGGCTTCTCCTTCTTGTCGGGGAACTCCCACGACACACCGAGGTAGTCGTAGAAGTCGGAGTTCTCGGCGCGACCGTCCGGGTCGATGTCCGACAGAGGCCCGAAGGCGGCGTCCCCGGAGTACTGCCGGCCTTTCGCGTCCTTCTTCGGCACGGCGACATAGGTGTACTCCCGGGCCACCGCCAGCACGTCGGGCGAGCGGTCGGTACGGGCCTTACGGAACCAGTCGGTGAACCACTTCTCCTTCTCGGCACCCGCCCGCCACTCCCGTGGTGCCAGTCGTACCCAGAGCTCGGCGGGGACCTTGGCCTTGGTGAACCGCGACTCGGCGAACGTCCGCTTCGGGCCGCTGATGTGCACCGTGCGGGCACCGTCGGTCATGATCGCGACGGTCTTGCCCTTGGCGTCGACCATCTGCGTCCGGTTCGGCGCGGTCAACCGTCGGTAGCTGTAGCCGGAGCCGCTGGTTACGGCGGCCTGCGCGGCCTGCGCGCCGAGGCTCAGCTCGATCGGATCCGCCGCGCTGTGCCGGGCGATGACGTAGGCGAAGGTGCTGCCGCCGCTCAGCAGAGCGAAGGCGGCGACGGTCATCAGCATGGCGCGGCTGCGGGAGTAAGTCCGGTAGTTCATGCCTGTCCCTCGTCGGTGTGGGGCCTCAGGTGACCGGCACGAAGCCGGCCACGACGCCGCTGAACGCCACCCCGTAGGTGATGACGGTGACCATGACGGTGGCCAGCACTGTCGCCTTCGGCGGCTGGCGTACGAGCTGGTAGGCGATCAGCCCCGGCGCCACGAAGCCCAGGGTCTGGTGTGCGAAGAGCAGCGGCAGGTCCCGTTGGACGATCACGAACAGAGTCATCTGGAGGAGGACGCTGAGCAGGACGATCGCGGCGAAGAGGCGCTTGCCGTAGAGGATCACCATGCGCTGCATCAGCCGGGTGAGGGCGTAGGTGACGACGGTCATGACCACGATCACCGCAGCCTGGAGCGGGTCCTCGATCAGCGCGAGCGCGATCCAGCCCGGCGTGATCATCCCGCCTGGCGAGAGGTTCGTGGTCAGATAGCAGAGCAGCGCGAAGACCAGGCCGATGCCGAGGCACGCGGTGGCCAGCTGGGCGCTTAGTTCTCCTCCGAATGTCACCGGTAGGTCCTTCCCAGGAACACGGTCTCGCCGTCCACGGCGGAAGCGCGCGCGGTCGGCGGACGGAGCATCGATTCGGCACGACTGCGGTCCTGCGGTTCCCAGCTCGGCAGGGCGGCCAGCTCGTGCAGCAGCACCTCACCCTGCCCGTGGATGTTCCCGACGGCGACGATCGAGGCATCCTCCGCCGTCACCGCCATGACCTCGCTGATCAGCCGTTCCGAGGGGAGCTTGCCGCCCAGGTCGACCACCCGGCTCTGCAACTCGGCGGGAACGTTGACCTTGGCGCTGCGGGTCATCTCACCGATCAGCACGATGCACTGCGGCTGTACCCGGCCGGCGAGCGTACCCATCTGCCCGTTCCGTTCCACCCGGTCCGGTCGACAGTTGATGACCATGGTCAACGGCTTGCTGATGAGCCGTTGCTTCTCCAGTTGCTCGATGTTCATGTACGTCGACTCCGGGTCGTTGGCGGCGAAGATGTTGGCGAAGCGGACGCGCTTGTCGCCGTACAGAACCCGGGCCACGGAGAGCACTCCCGGGTCGGGTGGGGCCGACCACATGCCGGTGAGCGCGCTGTGCCTGTCGACGCCGAGCTGTTCGGCAACGGCGAGTGCGATGGCCACGTTCTCCTTGAAGGTGATCCAGCCGAAGCCGGACATCTCCTGGTCGGTCACCGACTCGGGGTCGACCGCGATCAGTCGGCAGTTCCGTTTGGCTGCCTCCTTCTCCAGGATCGCCAGTCGGTCCTTCTCCGCGGTGATGCAGATGCCGCCCTCGGGCATCGACCGGCTCAGCGACCGGGCCACGTCGTCGAGGGTAGGCCCCATCTCGGCGAGGTGATCCTCGCGGACGTTGCAGAGCACCCCGATGGTGGACCTGATGAGCTTGCTCTGGTTGATCTCCTGCAACGCCGGCATGACCGCCATGCACTCGATGACGAGCGAATCCGGGTGGTAGACGGCGGCCCGCCGGACGATGCCGATCTGCTCGACCACGTTGGCGATCCCGAACTTGCGGTGCACCGGCTCCTCGCTGGCATCCGGGAAGATGAACCGCGCGGCGGTGCCGGTGGTCTTGGCCACCACCACCTTGCCGCCGCCGCGCAACGCGCCCGCGCAGAGTCGTGTGATCGAACTCTTGCCACGGATCCCGTTGACGAGCACCCGGTGCGGGATGGTGTCGAGGTTGCGGTTGTGGTTCCGCTGCTCGATCACGCCGGCCACCAGGAGGGCGAGGCAGCAGAGGCTGTAGACGGTGTAGAGGTAGAACATGCTCAGCCTTTCGTCGCCCGGTTGCGAGTCCCCGCCGCGTGCCGGACGCGGGCGAGGACGCTGGTCCGGTCGGCTCCCGCGCCGCGTAGCCGCAGCGCACCACCGAATCGGGCGGACCCGGTGTGTCGGACCTGGCGACAGATCTCCAGGCACATCGCGATCGCACCGATGTCGTCGTGGCGCTGCGGCGGGACGGGCAGATCCACGGTCCCGTCGGCCATCCGCTCGGCGAAGGAGCTCAACCTCCGCAACGGCCGGACGAAGATGTAGAGCTGCCACAGGTGGGTGAGAAGGGCGATGCCCACCACGGCCCCGGCCACAAGCAGGGTCCACCGCCGCTCCACCATCGTGGGCAGGCGCAACCCGGCGACGTCCTGCTCCAGCACGACCGCCCACTCAAGGTGGGCGACTGTCGTCGGCACGGTCAGACCGGAGGCGGCGACCATCGCCGGGGTACCGTCCTCGGTGGTCGACCGGCCAACAGTGCTGCCCGGCAGCACCTCGACGGCGACGCTTCGGGCCAACGCGCCCTGTAGCGGCTGGAACGCCTGGAAGCCCTCCGAGTCCAGGATCGTCCGCAGCTCGGCGTCGACGACCCGGACTCGGCCATCCACCCGACGGACCAGCCCGAGCAGGCGGTCCGGGTCGAACTCACCGACCACAGCGAAGCCGTCGGCGCGCTGGTTGAAGGCGTACACGAGCGGCAACCGCTCGGCTGTGTCGTCGAGATGGATGCCGACCTCGCCTGGCAGTGGCGCGACGGTCCGCAGCGGTTTCCGGCCCGCGCCGGCCACCATTTTTCCGTCGTGGTCGACCAGGTACAAGGCCCGCAGCCGCTGCTCGGCGGCGAGTTCCCGGTCGAGTGTCCGGTCCGCCTGCCCGAGGTCCTTCGAGGTGATCCCCTGCGAGACCCGGGAGACGGTGGTCAGGCCGTCATCCAGCAGGTGCCCGAGGGCGTTGCTGGCCTCCTCGGCCCGGCTTTCCGCATCCCGCACCAACTGCACGGGAATCGTCGGGTCGGGAGCCTGCAACGCGACCAACGTGGCCGCCGCCGGCCAGAGCATGGCGACCACCACTGCGACGGTCAGGCCCTGGAGGACGGTTGGCCGCCACCGCTGGTCCGGCGGGTACTGGTCGCCGGAGGCCAGGGCCAACGCCCGCGTGATCCGGTGCGCCTCGCGGATGCGCATCGGCGGACGGCGCCGGGTCATCACGCCGCAGGCGTCGGCCTTGGCCTGGTTCAGCAGCGCCCGGACCGGCCGGACCAGCGACATGCGCATGAGTACGAAGCTGAGCAGTGTCACGAGCAGCAGGCTGAGCCCGAGCAGCACCCCCTTGGTGCCCGAGGTCCCCGCGCTCACGTCCGCCGCGAGCAGGGAGACGACCACGAGCCCGGTCTCACCCACCGGCGCGGACGACACCACGAGCCTGCGGTCCGTCCACTCCTTGACCACCACCTCGCGGCTCTGGGGCGAGTCGGACCCGGCCAGGCCGGCGAAGACCGTCGGCAGGTGCACGGCGTCGACCGCACTGGCCCCCTGCATCAGGCTGCTCTTGCCGTCGGGTCCGATCATGTGGACGCCATGTCCCGCGTCGGGGTTGAGTCGCAGGTTCCGCATGGTGACCTGCTGGAGTGCGAGTACTGCCCGGGTGTCGTCCAGCGCTACGGCATAGACCAGCACCGGGCCATCAGCCGTGGTGGCGGCGATCGTCCTGTCGACTTCCAGCACCGGCGGTAGGAGGTCGAGCGGTAGCGCCGCGCCCTTGGCGGCGAGAGGTCGCCGGGAGGCGGTTTCCACGATCACCGCGCCGGTGAAGCCGGCACCCTCCCCGACCAGGCGGGTCAGCAGATCGGCGTCGCTCGTGGTGCCCCGGTCCTGCACGGTCCGGCTGAGGTTGGTCGCCCGGCTGCGGGCCTCGGTCTGCATGCTCGACGCCAGTTTGGACACGACGTCACGCTGGGAGTCGACGACGGCTGGGAGCACCCCGCGCTCGGCGCTGACCGCGAACCCGAGGATCGCCATGGCGACCACGAACATCGTGGTCCAGAGATAGACGAGTGAGGGCGCGCTCGTGCCGGCGGGAAAGGACGCGGCCGGCAACTGCTGGTCGAGCGCCCGTCGCCTCCAGGCCAGCAACTGTTCATGATCGTCTGCGGGCCCAGCCGTCGACTGCCATGGCGCGTACTGCGCCGACCTGCCTGACACGAAACGACAACCTTCCCCGTGGAGCTACTCCCTGGACCGCTGCCTGTCCAGCTCGTCACCCCAGGCGACGGCCGCAGGCCGCCGCGAATGCTAGCAAGGCGCGTCACCACGAGATCTGTGACGATTTCGTCTTTGTGTCGGCTCAGTTGCGGCTGTTACTTGCGCGGCACTCCGCGTACCACCAGGCCTGCGGTATCGGCGGCCCTGGTTAAGAGGTTGCCTTCGATCCGCTCGACCGCGGCCTCGTAGATCCGGCGGCGCCCTGGGGAGAGGGCCGGATCCGCCAACGCCCGCTCAAGATCGACCAGACGGATGTTCGGATTCAGATCAACGAAGGTGGGGATCGCCTCGATGGCCACCACCTTCCACCTCTTCGTCTCGCCGGCCGGACCGAACGTCACCCGGGTCATCGCGCCGTCACGGTTGGCGTTTACCGGCTCGGCGTGCCGGGCGATCTGGTTGCCCATCCCGTAGACGATCCAGGTGTCGCCGATCCGCTCCACCGGCTGGACGACGTGCGCGTGATGCCCGAAGATGACGTTCACGTCGTCGATGGCGGCGATCTGACGGGCCCAGGTCTGCTGGTCGACGTCCGGTTCGTGCTCGTACTCGGTGCCCCAGTGCAGGCTGACCACCACGATCTCCGCGCCGGCTTCCCGGGCCGCCGCCGCGTCCCGCCGAATGGCCTTCACGTCGATGAGGTTCGCCACCCACTCCTTGTCGGCGGGCGGGCGCAGACCGTTGAAGCTCTTGGTGAAGCTGATGTGCCCGACCTTCACGCCCTTGGCCCGATAGATCTTGACGGTGCGGGACTCACGCTCGGTCCGGTAGCTGCCGGTGTGCCCCAGATCCGACTTGTCCAACGCGTCGAGGGTCCGCTTGACGCCGTCGTACCCCTGGTCGATCGTGTGGTTCGAGGCGGTGGAGCAACCGTCGTACCCGGTGGTCTTGATGCCCTTGACCACCTCCTGCGGCACGTTGAACTTCGGGAAGCCGATGTAGGGGCCGCCCGGCGGTGCCAGCGGGGTCTCCAGGTGGCACAGGGCCAGATCCGCGCTGGAAACGGTCTCCCGCACCGGCGCCAGCATGGGGGCGAAGTCGAACTCGCCGCCACCGTCGCGCCGGGCCTGGTCCCACAGCTCGGGGTGCAGCAGGATGTCCCCGGCGCCGAGCACGGACACCGTCCGTCCGGCCGCCTTCACCGGGGCCCCCAAGGGGCGGGGCGGGTCTGCCGGCGCGGGAGATTCGACGGACCAGGGTCCGAGGACATAGATCGCCCCGACCCCGACCGCCAGTGCGACCACGCAACTGAGGATCGCCCGTAGCGTGCCGGAGAACCCGCCGCTCACCTGAGAATTGCTCGCCACCGCGACAGGCTAGTACGCCTTGCCCGTCGCCCGCTGAGGGGTTGGCCCGCTGTCCCCCGGTCGATCAGCGACCTCGACAGTCGGAGAAGCCGGCGGGTTCGTCGTGCAGACCCTGAGCGAGCATGCCCGCGCATCTTGGCAGCGGCACGCGCCTCCGCTACCGTGGGAACGCTCCCATGAACTTAGATACATCTATGTGATCTGGAGGCAACACGTCGTGGCTATCCTCTCCTCGCTCCGCCGCAGATCGGCGGCTTTCAGCGTGGCGGCCGTCGCGGGCGCCACCGCCGTCGGCGTCTGCCTCGCCGTCAGCAGCGCCTCCGCGGGCACGCTGTCCGGGTCGCTCTACCGTGACCCGAGTTCGGCCGTCGTCCGCTGGGTCGCCGCCAACCCGGGCGACTCGCGTACGGCCGTCATCCGGGACAAGGTCGCGAGTCAGCCGCAGGCGCGCTGGTTCGCCAACTTCAACCCCTCGACCGTGCAGTCCGAGGTCTCCGGGTTCATCGGCGCCGCCAACGCGGCGCAGCAGATCCCAGTCCTGGCCGTCTACGAGATCACCAACCGCGACTGCGGCGGTGCCAGCGCCGGTGGGGCGCCCGACCTCAACCAGTACCAGACGTGGGTGTCGAACTTCGCCAGGGGACTGGGCAACCAGACCGTCATCATCATCCTGGAAACCGACTCGCTCGCTCTGCTGACGTGCCTGAGCAGCGCCGAGATCAACGCGCGCAACGCGGCGATCTCGACGGCCACCCGGACCATCAAGTCGGGCAACCCCAACGCCAAGGTGTACCTCGACGGCGGCCACTCCACCTGGAACAGCGCTGGTGAGACGGCAAACCGGCTCCGGGCAGCCGGCGTGCAGTACGCCGACGGCTTCTTCACCAACGTCTCGAACTACAACTCCACCTCCAACGAGGCGAACTTCGGTCGGGCGGTCATCTCCGCTCTCAACGGCATGGGGATCTCGGGCAAGCGCCAGGTCATCGACACCAGCCGTAACGGAGGTGCCAGCGGGGACTGGTGCGGCGACGACAACACCGACCGGCGCATCGGGCAGTACCCGACGACCAACACCGGCGACGGCAACATCGACGCGTACCTGTGGGTGAAGCCGCCGGGGGAGGCGGACGGCTGCCGCTTCACGGCCGGCTCGTTCCAGCCCGAACTGGCCTTCAGCCTGGCCAACGGCGCGCCCAACCCGCCCACCACCACCCCTCCGACGACTCCTCCGACGACTCCTCCGACGACGCCGCCAACCACCCCGCCAACCACCCCTCCGACGACTCCGCCGACCACGCCGCCGGCCGGTGACGGCTGCTACGCGTCGATCGCGGTCAACCAGTGGGCTGGCGGTTTCACCGCGAGCGTGACAGTCACCGCCGGCAAGTCGGACATCAACGGCTGGACCGTGACCGTCGCACTGCCCAACGGCACTGTCACCAGCGCCTGGAACGCGCAGGTCAGCGGCACCAGCGGATCCGTAGGGTTCACCAACGTGAGCTACAACGGCCGTGTCCTCGGCCGGCAGTCGACCAACTTCGGCTTCCAGGGCACCGGCACCGGCCCGGGCGTGTCGGCCGACTGCGTGACCAACTGACAGCAGTCGATGCGGCGGCCCGGCGCGGAGGACCACTCTCCGCGCCGGGCCGTTCCTCGCCACCCCGGTCGCGCTCGCGCCCCCCGTAGTCGTCGGGGACGCCGCGCCAGCTAGGTCCGCACGCTGGTGGCCGGTGGCTTCTCGGCATCCCGACCACTGGCCGGTCGCACCGACCAACTGCTGTAGTTCCTCCCTCTCCTGCGGGACATCTCGTGGCCGGCGAGCAACGCGATCGCCACGGCTGTCAGCAGGCCACCGAACAAGGGGATGACGCGCACCCCGGCCGTCGCCAGCAGACCCGCGCCGATCAACGAGCCGGCCGCGAGGCCGAAGTTGAATGCGACGCTGAGGCTGGCCGACGCCATGTCGGTGGTCGACGGGGCCACCTGCATGACGCGGTGCTGGATTCCCGCGATCAGCGAACTGAACGACATCCCCGCCACAGCGAGCAACGGGATCGTCACTACCTTGCTCGCGCCAGCTCCGTAAAGGCCGAGCATCGCGGCGGTGAGGAGCCCGAGTAGAACCAGCACGACACCGAGCGGAAACCGGTCGAGGACCCGGCCGACCGCCCAGGTCCCGGCGACGCCGAACGAGCCCTGGACGAAGAGCAGCAGGCCGAGAGATGCTGCGGCGAACCCGCTGACGTCGAGGAGGAAGACCGTCATGTAGGTGAACGCGCCCATGGCGCCGGTGACCGCGAGGACGGTGGCGGAAAGGAGCACGACGAAGCGTGCTCGGTCCGGCATCGGCCCGATGTCGCCGGCACCCTGTTGCGGTGCGACGCTCGGCAGGAGCAGGGCGACCGCGACGCAGGTGACGAAGCCGAAGACGGCCATCGCGACGAAGGCGGCCCGCCACCCGGCCTGCCCGCCCAGCCAGGTGCTCAGCGGCACGCCGAGGACCGGGCCGAGGGCGTTACCGATCGACAGCCGAGCCACGATGCGACCGCGGATGTTCGCGGGGAACATCGATATCGCCACCGGAAACACCACAGCCCAGAAGACACCGTTCGTGGTGGCGGACACCAGTCGCGCGGCGAGCAACACCTCGTAGGAGGTTGCGAAGGCCGACACCGTCGTCGCCGCGGCGAACACACCGAGGGCACCAGCGAGCAGTGGGCGCCGGGGTACACGCCGAGTGGCCCGGGTCAGCGGGAGCGCCACGATCATGACCACCACGGCGTACCCGGTCACCAGCAGGCCGGCCTCGGACCTGGAGCGTCCCAGGTCCGGAGCGATCAGGGTGAGCAACCCGATCGGAAGAACCTCGGTGGTGACGTAACAAAAAGTGGCGGCGGACAACGCGGCGAGGGCATAGACCGCGCGTCGTTGGGGTGCCATTGGCTACCTCCCAGATCCCGAACGTCGATAGATGATTCCGGCTAAATGGATTTTGACGGTAGCATAGACGAGTGGGCATCCCTCGTTGTTCGGCCGCAAGGCGTTGTTGTTGCGCCGATGCGTGTGGCCAAGCGTGGCGCACCAGCTCACGAACTGGACGGGCGTGAACCGCCGTCGATGCTTTAGGTGGTAGCCTCGCTGGTATGCCACTCGACGTGTGCCAGCTACCGATGGTCGGGGGGCACCCCGTGCTGGATCTGGTCAACACACTGGAGCGCGGCGGCACGTCGCCGCACGACTTCCTGTCCGACAGCTCCGCCCTGCTGCGTTGGTCGGTCCAGGTGGGCCTGATCAGCGACGCGGAGGCCGACCAGGTTGGCCGCGCCTGGGGCGACGAGCCGGCGGCGGCACACGCGGGCCTGGCCGCGGTGCGGGACATCCGCGAAGGGCTGTATCTCGTGATGCTCGCGGCGATCACCGACGCGGACGACGGCGCGGCGGGCGACCCCGTCGCGGCCGGTGCCGCGCTGGTCGGGCTCCACCAGCGCTGGTCCGGCGCGGCCGCCCGAGCGAGATTCGTGCTCGACTCGTCGCAGGTACGGCTGGTCTACGGCACGGTGCCGGCCATGTTGGTGCCCGACCGGATCGCCGAGGCCGCCCTGGACCTCATGGTGGCGGCCGACCTGACCCGGGTGCGCCGCTGCCCTGTGCTCGAAGGTGGCTGCGGCTGGCTGTTCCTCGATCGGACCCGCAACGGTTCCCGCCGCTGGTGTCGCATGGCGGACTGCGGCAACGCGGTGAAGGCGCGACGGCTCACCGAGCGTCGCCGCGCCGCCCGGCCCGCCAGTCCGTGAGTCTCCGCCGGCAGCGGGCGGCTGCCGCCCTCATGTCGGTCCCCCTGGCGTTCCGCCGGGGGTGGCCCTGTGCTGGGAGAAAAGGTGTCCGGGTGGCGGGGTGAACGCAGGCCGCTCCCTGCCACCTCAGCTGGACGCCCGGGTCGCTAGACTGAGCCCTCGCGCCCCCGTAGCTCAGGGGATAGAGCATCGGTTTCCTAAACCGTGTGTCGCAGGTTCGAATCCTGCCGGGGGCACCAGGTCAGAGCCTTGATCATCGATCAATCATTACCCTTGCGCGACTTCCGTGCCCGATCGGGTGGTGACGCTCGCGTTGGCATGTCCGAGCCGACGGGCAGCGACGAGCACACCGTGAGAGTCAGCTACCCAGCTCGCGTGGGTCGCCCGCAGATCATGCGGGGTCACGTCGTCGAGTCCGGCGGCGACGGCCTGGACGAAGCGGCGCCGCCAGCCATAGGCCAGCAGCAGGACCGGGACCCGGTCGCCGAGTTCGCAGTGTGCGGCTAGACGGCCGACATCCTCGACGGTAAGGATGCGCGGATCAGCCTCCGGTATTCGGGGCAGCCGCACACCACGGCAGGGAGTCGACGCGATCATGTCGTTGTCGACCGCCGAGGCCATGACTTGAGCCAGCAGCCGAGACGCCTGCCGCGTTTGCGAGGCGCTCAGCGTTTGCGACAGTTTGCCGACCCACTTGCTTACGGCGATCGGCCGGAGCATCGAGAGCTGGGTACGGCCGAGGTGCGGCACGATGAGGCGGTCCAGGACCGAGCGGTAGCTGTGCACAGTCTTGGGTTTCCGCCCTGACTCACTGCACGACTTGCTTGGGCTTCGTGTGATTACCTACTTCCCAGACGGCGACCTCGCTGCTGCCGTGATCGAGCAGGAATTCGACATCGATAGAGGCTCTCTTGACAGGCGAGCACGGGCGTTCAAGCGCCGCTCGGGCACCTCGCTCGGCAAAGCACGCGGAGGCACTGGTGCCGGGCCTGCCCTGCTCGGGCGGGCCCGGCACTTTCTGGAGCAGCTATGAGCTGACTCGTTGCCAGCTCCGATCTGCGGCAAAGGGACGGTACGACCACACTTGTTTTCCGCTTGTGGTCGTGACGGTTACCTGCACGATGCCTTCGCGGACTTCCGCCTTCTCGATACGGGTGACTCCGTTGACGCCCGACCGGAGAACCTCCGAGCCGAGTGGGTAGTCCCCATCGTGCCGGAAGGATTGCAGGGTCTGCGACGTTTCGCCGCTAGGGGACCGCAACGTGAGGATGGCGAACGTCGCTTCGCCGTCGCTGGCGTTGACGAAGGACACGGCGCCGATCGTAACTGTGTAGTGGGTCGTGCCCTTGCTGGGGTCATCGCTGTTGTTGTACATGTTGACTTTGCCGGACCCATTCACCATCGGCACGCAGTAAGCCGACTCGCCGGATCCGTTGGGCTTACGGCGGCTCACGAGGAGGCCGGTGTTGCGGAAGTCGACCTCGTGGAAGTCCTTGGATGGCTTCTGGAAGGTGGTCGGACCGTCCACCTGACGGAAGGCGCTGTTCCGGAACGCATAGCCCCGCACCTGTCGCTCGCAGGGCAGCCACCCGTTGGTCTGGTACGGGCCATAGGCGGCGAGCCGGACGACGCCGTTATCGACTGTAATTGCCTCGCGGGAGAACGTCGCGGCCACGTTGGGAGTGTCCGCCGAGTTGATGACGTATCCCAACGGTGTCAGTGCGCCGTCCGAGGCGACCTTCAGCGCCAGCAACTGGGTAACGTTCAGCGACTCATCGTTCTGGCAACGGATGGTGGTGAGTTCCTCGTCGCCCGGCACGCCATCGAGGTCGGCCTTGATGGGATCCAGCTCCCCGATGACCAGTTTCGCGCCATCCGCCAGCGTCGTCGTACCGTGGACAAATTTCCTCGTTCCCTTCGCCTTGCACCCGTCGTCTTCCCAGCCAGGGAACGCCGGGAGGGTGAGGGTGGCATTGCGCAGATCGGCCGATGCTGGAGCCGACGATGCTGGAGCCGATGACGGGGCGAGCGACAGAGTCGGACTGGCCGGTTCGACGGGGTTGGCGGATCCGATCGCATCGGGTGGCGAGTTGTTGCCCCGTGGACTGGCGGAGTAGGCCGTGATCGGCAGGGCGATCAGCAACGCACCGGCCACGCTGAATGCCGTGAGGTGGACTCTCCGCCGGAACGCCACCTTGTGACGGACTGCGGGGGCGCCCGGGGCGGGCAGGTGGGAGGAGCGCTCTGTCGCGTCGAATTCGGTGAATGCGTCGCTGATGAGGTTGTCCAGGTTGTCAGACATAGGTTTCCTTTCCGGTCATCCCTTGAGGTGCTCGGCGAGGGCGGTTCGCCCGCGGCTGAGCCAACTTTTTACCGTGCCCTCGGCCACGTTTTCCTGCACAGCGATTTCCGCGACTGACAACTGGCCCAGGTAGTGCAGAACGACGGCCTTGCGAAGCTTCGGCGGTATCTTGGATAAGGCTGCGACCAGCGCCACGCGGTCTGGCGACGGGCCGTCGTGATGTTCTTCCCGCTGGCGGCGCAGGAATATCGCGGACGTCTTCTGTCGCCGGAGCCTACTGGTGGCGAGATTCCATGCGACCCGGCGCACCCAGGCATAGGAGTCGTCGTATTGCCTGATCCTGGCCCATCTGGTGTAGGCGCGGCAGAATGCCTCTTGCACCAGGTCCTGTGCCTCTGCTCGGTCACCCAGGTATGCGTAGAGCTGGGACCTGAGGACGTCGAACTTTGTCGCATAAAATTCGTCGAAATCGCGCTGGTCGTCTTTTGTCGAGGCTCGAGGTGCGGCCGCGGCTGCGGTCATCACTGCGGTCACGTTTCCTTCCTCCCGTGGTGCCACCCTCGTGGGCGAGCAACACGAACACGTGCGGGCCCTCCCGTCGGTTGCATAGGTCTTTCCGGTGCCGCCCGCGCTCCGGCGGCAGGGTTGGCATTTCAGGCCGACGGCGTGTCAAGAAACCCCGCCGAGTGGGCGGCCCGCGGCTCGGGCCACGACAGTCGTGGTCCCGCGTGCACAACTCCGGTCCGATACATTGCCGCAGGGTGTCGGCTAGGTGAACGAGCCGGCATATCTCGCTGAATGCGACGCCTCGAGAAGGACTTTCCCGCCTTGCGGAACGAGCTGGCTACCAAGGAGAAGCAGCTGCGCAGCGAGATTAGCGCGGTGGGCCAACGCCTCTATGACTATTTGCTGTCGCCGGAGTCCGACCCGGTCGACGGCTTCGAGACTGCAGAGCAACGAAATCGTTGACTGGGAGCAGGCGCACCCGACCTCGATATGGAGATCAGCTGGCGGCGAATGAACGGTGTGCACCCCGAGGAGCGCGACGACGGCCTCAACGAAGCGGAAGCGATCGCCATGCGCGACCAGTTCCACGCGCAGCTGACCCGCGAGCTGCGTCGGCTTGACGCCCGCACCTGGCTCGCTCACCATCGATGCCCACGGGTCAGCGGCTGCGCGCTCTAGCACCGCACCATCCGGGCCGGCCGATCACGACCGGCCGGGGCGGTGGGGCGACTCAGGCGGCGTAGATGAGCTTGACGCCGTCCAGCCCCAGGGCGGCTGCCCGGGTTCCGCGGACCCCGCTGTTGAGGTTGCGCCAGCCGTTGTTGCTGGCGGCCTCGTGCACGTAGCCGTCGACGACGTTGTAGATGTGCTTCACCCCGTCGAGGTTCAGCGCGGCCAGCGCGGTGCCCTGCGCCCCGTGGATGCCGGTCCACAGGTTGTTCCAGCCGGCGTTGCTGGGTGGTGTGGTCGGGCGGTACCGCGACCACCAGACGTTGATCAGAGCGTCGGCAGCTGTTCGGCTCGGGTGACCACCTGGTCGATGAGGCCGTACTCCCGGGCCTGCTCGGCGGTGAACCACCGGTCCCGGTCCCAGTCCCGCTGGATCTCGTCGAGGGTCCGTCCACTGTGTTGGGCGATGAGCTCCTGCATCGTCCGCTTCACGTGCAGCATGTTCTCCGCCTGGATGGTGATGTCGGCGGCGGTTCCGCCCATCCCGCCGGACGGCTGGTGCATCATGATCCGCGAGTGCGGCAGCGCGTACCGCTTGCCGGCCGCACCCGCGCAGAGGAGGAACTGCCCCATCGAGCCGGCGAACCCGAGCGCCAGCGTCGCCACGTCGTTGCGGACGTAGCGCATCGTGTCGTAGACCGCCATCCCCGCGCTCACCGAACCGCCCGGCGAGTTGATGTAGAGGTAGATGTCCCGGTTGTCGTCCTCGGCGGCGAGCAGCAGGATCTGCGCGCAGATCTGGTTGGCCGACTCCTCCGTCACCTCGGTGCCGAGGAAGACGATCCGCTCCCGCAGCAGGCGCTCGAACACCTGGTCGCCGAAGGTCGGCTGCCCGCCGTTGAGCATCTGTACGCCGTACCCCATCATGTGCCGCCGCCTTCCGCCGTGCCGGCGGGCGGTGGGACCACCCGGTGGACCGGCCCTTCCAGCGTGCCGGCGGTCGCGACGGCCAGCCCACGGATTCTGCCGCCGGCAGATCCGCCGACGGCAGAACCGGCGCGGCCTACGCGGCGGTCAACCGCCGCGCGCCGACCGGGGCCGACCCCCTGCCAGCCAGGCAAGGGGTACGCGGGCCGGGGCGCGAGCCACCAGCGGAGACCGTCACGCCGACCCGCATGGTCGGCTCGCCGGCCCTGGGCACCCGCTGGAGGGGCAGCCCGCCGCCGAGCGGACCCACCAGAAGGGTGGCATTGCCGATCTCCCGTCGGACCGCCTCGACAGGCTCCAGGTGGGTCAGCGCGGCGCGGGGTGCCGCCGGGAGACGGGGTTCGACCCGGCGCATGTCGTCGCGGGCCTCCCCGAGCAGGTCGGCGAGGCTGATGCCGAGCGCCCGGCAGATCGCCGCGAGCACCTCCGAGGAAGCCTCCTTGCGGCCCCGCTCCACCTCCGACAGGTAGGGCACCGACACGTCGGCCGACTCGGCCACCTCGCGCAGCGTGCGGCCCTGGCGCTGGCGGTGGCGACGCAGCACCCCGCCGATGACTCGTCGCAGCAACGACATGCCGGCCTCACTTTCGCGGTCGTCGTCGGGAACACCCTCATCATGCCCGTCCCCGGCCGTTAAGGCCGACCCGTCCGGGCCCGCGTACCCCTTGCCAGGCTGGCAGGGGGTCGGCCCCGGTCGGCGC